>DATMCA010000742.1:0-5736 GCA_035559015.1 Umezawaea sp.
CCCGTTCAGCCCATTCCCCTCCCGCGCAACGCACGTGCCCGCACGCCCATTCCCCGGACTTGCTAGCGTCGAGCCGATGACCCGAACCACCCGTGACACCGTCGTGGCCGGCGCTGATCCGGCGTTCCCGGCTTCCGTCCGGCTCCGCGTGGCCTTCGGGCTGGCCGTCGCCGGCGCGGTCCTCGCCGCGGCCGCCCCCCTCACGGGCGTGGTCAGCGAGAACACCCCTCCGGCCTACCCGGCCTGGCCCCTCCTGCTGCTCCTGGCGCTCCTGCCGGTGGCGCTCGCGGCGACGTTCCTGCGGAGTCACCCGACCGTGGCGGCGGGGGTCCTGGCCGTCACGGCGTTCTTCGCGCCCGGTCGCCTGCTGGTCGACCTCCAGATCACCGTCGACACCACGTACACCACCCGTCCGGAGCTGTTCCGGCCCACGAGCCTCACGCCGTTGACGCCGAGCACCGGTCTCTGGCTGCTCGTGGCGGGCCACCTCCTGGTCCTGGCGGCGGGCATCACGGCCGCCACGGCGCCGTCGGAGGACGGCGAGGGCGACCAAGCGGGTACGCGCAAGTTCCTCGGTCTCGTGGTCACGGCCGGGGCCGTCGCGGCGATCGGCCTGTTCATGGCCCCGATCACCTCGACGGACCCCCTCGTCCCCACCGGCGGCCCGTTCGACGCCCCGGCGCTGGCGATGGTCGGCGGTCTGCTGCTGGCCGCCGCGGCTCCGGCGGCGGGTGTCCTCGCCGCCAGCAACCCGAACCCGGAGAACCGCCGAGGTGGTCTCCTGGCGGTGGCTGCGGCCCTCGCGGCGCTGGCCCTGCCCCCGCTGGTGGCGGGCCTCGTGGCGGACGACCTGGGCGTCTCCATCGGCTCGGTGCTGATCCTCCTGGCCGCGGTGGCCCACGCCGTCCTCGCCGGGGTCCTCGGCCGGAACCAGGAGTTCACGGAGCAGAAGGTCGTGGAACTCCCCGGCCTCCGCCGCCTGCACCTCGTCGCGGGCGTCCTCGGCCTCCTGGCCGCCGCGGCGGCACTGGGCGGCGCGCTCAGCCCCCAACTCGAAGTCCCGGAGGGCCTGCCGCTCCCGGTCGGCTACGCCGAGCGCCTCCTCTGGCCCGCGCTGGTCGCCGTGGCGCTCCTGTCCGCCGCCGTGATCGCGGGCAAGGCCCGTCCCGCGTTCACGGTCGCCCTGGCCGCCATTCCCCTGGCCGCGGGCAGTGCGCTGGACTCGGTCTTCGCCGCCACCCAGATCGGCTCGGTCAAGCCCGGTCACGGCGTCTGGTTCACCGTCCTGGCCGTGGTCCTCGCCATCGCCGCCGCGATCACCGCCGCACTGGCGGGCGCCCTCGAACGCGAGGAATCGGAGCCGACCAAGTCCGAGACGCCGCTGCCCACGTTCGCGGTCACCCTCATCGGCGGCCTGCTGGCGCTCGGCGCGTTCGCCCTCCCGGTCCTGACCGGGCCGGACTTCCACCCGGTCGGCCTGCTGGACTTCCGCGTCGGCTCGTGGGGCCTCCTCGCCGGGCTGCTGGCGGTCGTGGCCGCGGTCGCGCTCGCGCTGGTGTCACGGCCGTCGCACGCCGCGGCGCTGCTGCTCGGCGCGGCTCTGGTAACGGCCGTGCGAGCGCTCGAACACCCGCTCACCTCGGCGCGCGTCGAGGACGCGGCCCCCGGTCCCGGGCTGTGGCTCGCGGTCGCCTCGGTCGTGGCGCTGCTCGCGGGTGCGGCCCTGTCGGCTTCCCGCCGCTGAACCGCCGGCCTACTCTGCGGACGCGGGCGATCCCCGCGACGACGAACGGGAGACAGCCATGAGTGGTCGGATCCGCGTGGTGGTGGCCAAACCAGGACTGGACGGCCACGACCGCGGTGCCAAGGTCGTGGCGCGCGCGCTGCGCGACGCGGGCATGGAGGTCGTCTACACCGGACTCCACCAAACACCCGAACAGGTGGTGGAGACCGCGCTCCAGGAGGACGCCGACGCCGTCGGCCTGTCCGTGCTCTCCGGGGCGCACATGACCCTGTTCGCGCGGGTCATCGAGCTGCTCAAGGAGAAGGGCGCCGAGGACGTGGTGGTCTTCGGCGGCGGGATCGTCCCGGAGGAGGACATGCCGAGGCTCGCCGAGATGGGTGTCGCCAAGATCTTCACCCCCGGCGCGACCACGACGGAGATCGTCGACTGGGTCCGCGAGCACGTGTCGCAGCCCGTCTGAACCCCGCGGGCGGGCCGGCCGGACGGGTCGCGCAGGCTTGGTGACGACGTTGTCGTGATCGACCTCACCGCCGTTATGACGGACCTCACCGGGTACGGCGTGCGGACGGTCCACGCAGGTCGATAATCTCTTGCGCAGCCGCGTCCAGCCGGTCCTCATCACTGCTCAGCCGGCGTTCCAGGTGGTACCTGGTGCGTGTGAGCGCCTGAAGACCGTGCCCTGGGTTCCACCTGGAGCGCCGGACCCTTTGAGGACCACCCCCCAGGACGCGGTGTCCGACACCGACGTCGCAGGAGACCCGAGTGGACCTGTACGAGTACCAGGCGAAGGATCTCTTCGCCGCCCACAACGTTCCGGTACTTCCGGGCGATGTGGCCAGCACCCCAGCCGAGGCCAAGGCGCTCGCTGAGCAGTACGGCACCACCGTGGTCGTGAAGGCCCAGGTCAAGACGGGCGGCCGCGGCAAGGCCGGTGGCGTCAAGCTCGCCGAGACCCCGGCCGAGGCGGAGGCGAAGGCCGAGGCCATCCTCGGTCTGGACATCAAGGGGCACATCGTCCACCGAGTGCTGGTGACGACCGCGTCCGACATCGCGGAGGAGTACTACTTCTCCTTCCTGCTCGACCGCTCCAACCGCACCTTCCTGGCCATGGCGTCGGTCGAGGGCGGCGTGGAGATCGAAGAGGTCGCGGCCACCAACCCCGACGCGCTGGCCAAGATCGCCATCGACGCCATCAAGGGCGTCGACCTGGCGAAGGCCCAGGAGATCGTCGCGGCCGCGAAGTTCCCGGCCGAGGTCGCCGACCAGGTCGCCGACGTCATCGTGAAGCTCTGGGAGACGTTCGTCTCCGAGGACGCCACGCTGGTCGAGGTCAACCCGCTCGTGCGCGACCCCGAGGGCAAGATCGTCGCCCTCGACGGCAAGGTCACGATCGACGAGAACGCCGCGTTCCGGCACCCGGAGCACGCCGCGCTGGTCGACGAGAAGACCGAGGACCCGCTCGAGGCCAAGGCCAAGGCGAAGGGCCTCAACTACGTGAAGCTCGACGGCCAGGTCGGCATCATCGGCAACGGCGCCGGTCTCGTGATGTCCACGCTCGACGTCGTCGCGTACGCCGGTGAGAAGCACAAGGGCGTCAAGCCCGCGAACTTCCTCGACATCGGCGGCGGCGCGTCCGCCGAGGTCATGTCGAACGGCCTCGACATCATCCTGAACGACCCGGACGTGCGCAGCGTCTTCGTGAACGTCTTCGGCGGCATCACCGCCTGCGACGCGGTCGCGAACGGCATCGTGCAGGCGCTGGAGATCATCGGCGACGCGGCGACCAAGCCGCTCGTCGTCCGCCTCGACGGCAACAACGTGGAGGAAGGCAGGCGGATCCTCGCCGACGCCAACCACCCGCTCGTCACCGTCGTCGACACCATGGACAACGCGGCCGACAAGGCCGCCGAGCTCGCAGCAGCGGGGGTCTGACCGATGGCCATCTTCATCAACCAGGACAGCAAGGTCATCGTCCAGGGCATGACCGGTGCCGAGGGCACGAAGCACACCAAGCGCATGCTCGCGTCCGGCACGAACATCGTCGGCGGCGTGAACCCGCGCAAGGCGGGCGAGAAGGTCGACTTCGACGGCACCGTGCTCCCGGTCTTCGCGACCGTGGCCGAGGCCATCGAGGCGACCGGCGCGAACGTCACGGTGATCTTCGTCCCGCCGAAGTTCGCCAAGGACGCCGTCATCGAGGCGATCGACTCGGGCATCGGCCTCGCCGTCGTGATCACCGAGGGCATCCCGGTGCACGACACCGCGAAGTTCTGGGCCCACGCCGTCGCGACCGGCAACAAGACCCGCATCATCGGCCCGAACTGCCCCGGCCTCATCAGCCCCGGCCTGTCGAACGCGGGCATCATCCCCGCGAACATCAGCGGCGCGGGCAAGGTCGGCCTGGTGTCGAAGTCCGGCACCCTGACCTACCAGATGATGTACGAACTGCGCGACTTCGGCTTCTCCACCGCCATCGGCATCGGCGGCGACCCGATCATCGGCACCACGCACATCGACGCCCTGGAGGCCTTCGAGGCCGACCCGGAGACCGTCGCCATCGTGATGATCGGCGAGATCGGCGGCGACGCGGAAGAGCGCGCGGCGGCCTTCATCAAGGACAACGTCACCAAGCCGGTGGTCGGCTACGTGGCGGGCTTCACCGCCCCCGAGGGCAAGACCATGGGCCACGCGGGCGCCATCGTCTCCGGCTCGGCGGGCACCGCACAGGCGAAGAAGGAGGCCCTTGAGGCCGCAGGCGTCAAGGTGGGCAAGACGCCGTCCGAAACCGCCGCCCTGATGCGGGAGATCATGCAGTCCATCGGCTGATCGAGCCGCTGCCACTGCTGCTGACGCAAGAGCCGGACCCCGGTACGGGGCTCCGGCTCTTCGCGTTCAGGGCAGTTCTCTGCGTCCACGGCCATGAACGCAGAGCCGACCAACACCTCTCGCCCAAGCCAATTCACACACGCCCCCCTTCGCCCTGATCCGAAGCGCCCTCGTGCGGGCATCGAGACCATTGCGCGAGCGGGGTGAAGGGGGTTCCCGCAATCCTCGAATCTCCCCATCCCTCTGAATCCCCCTGTGGACAAGTCAACGACCTGTGGACAACTCGCCCACACTTCACCCCAATCGGGCGCACAAACCCCTGGTCCACCACGTTCCGTGATCTACTGGCACCCTCAAGTGGCGGAACCAATCCGATCCGGTCATCGTCTGACTACCCGGATCGGCTAGCGTTTTGCTGCCGCTCGTCGTCCCTCGCTGGAGGAGGAACCACACCATGTCCGTCCCGTACGGCGCCCCTCAGCAACAGCCGGGGGCACCCGGCCCGGCGCAGCCGGCGATGGGCCTGAACCTGGGCTTTATCCTTCCGCTCGCCGCGGCCGGCCTCGGGTTGATCGCGTTCCTGCTGGCCTTCGCCGATGACGTCCCGCTGCTCAGCGCGGTCGAGTACATGTACGCCGTCGGTGTCCTCGCGGGCCTGTCGGTGCTGCCGAAGGCGCCCCGGCTGCTCTACGCGGCCGCGCCGCTCTCGATCGTGTCCACGCTGGCCATCCTCCAGGGGATGATCAAGAGCAGCGCGGAAATCCAGGGCATGCAGATCGTGCTGTTCATCGTCTCGCTGCTGCAGACCGCGGCGGTCGTGGGCGGCATCCTCGTGGAGGCGGGCATCCTCAAGCTGGAGCCCAAGCCCGCGAACCCGTTCGGCCAGCAGCCGCAGCCCGGTACGTGGAACCCGCAGACCGGCGGCTTCCCGCCCCAGCAGCAGCCGCAGGCCCCGCAGCAGTACGGCCAGCAGCCCCAGCAGCAGCAGCCCCCGACCGGCGGTTTCGGTGCGCCGGTCCAGCCGCAGCAGCCCGGCGCGCAGGCCCCCGGCCCGACGTCGTACCTGTCGCAGCCCGGCCAGTTCGGGCAGCAGCAGAACCCCGGCACGCCGCCCGGCGGCTTCGGCGGTCCGCCGCAGCAGCAGGGCTGAGCCGACAGCTCGCAGG
>DATMCA010000743.1:0-3105 GCA_035559015.1 Umezawaea sp.
CGCTGACCGAAGCGCTGCGGCTCGAAGGTCTGCGCTCGATGCGCATCCACTCGATCGTCTCCGCCGACGGATGCCTCCCGCTGACCACCCAGATCTGGTTCGACGGCGACCCGCTGGTCGAGAGCGCCGTCGAAGGCGCCATTCCCGCCGATGCGGTCAAGACGACCACCCGCCACGACGACCACCGCGCCCGCGGGCTCGTCCGGCCGTACCGCACCCTCACCTACGACTTCGTCCTGCGCCCGGTGCCGGAAGGGGTCGTCGGCGCTTCGCGGTGACCGTCAGGCGGACCGGTACCGGGTGGCCAGTTCGGGGCTCTGGCCCGCGAAGGCGGCCAGTTCGGCCTGGAAGACGGTGTCGAGGAGGCTCGCGTCCTCGACACCGGGGGAGCAGACGACCTCGCCGAGTTCCAGGCCGCGCAGGGACGCCGTGACGACGTCGTCGGCGCTCATGCGGGGCACGGCGCTCAGGTCCAGGCCCTGGCGTTCGTGGAACTCGGTGGCGACCACTCCGGGGCACACGACCTGGACCCGGACGCCGGTGCCCTCGAGTTCGGCGCCGAGGGTCTGGGACAGGGTGACCAGGTGGGCGAGTGAGCCCGCGTAGATCGCGCGGCGGGGCATCCGGGAGTGCGGCGCGGGACCGCTGAACGCGATCATGCCCGCGACGTTGACGATCGTGCCCCCGCCTCGCGCCAGCATGCCCGGCACCGCGGCGTGGGTCAGCAGCGTCGGGGCGGTGACCTTGACGTGGAGGAGTTCCCGTGCCTTGGCCGCGGGCAGGTCGGCGATCGGCTTGTAGTGGGCGACACCGGCGTTGTTGACCAGGATCGTCAGCGGCCGGGTCGCGCACACCTCGGCGACCGCGTCGACGCCCTCCGCCGTGGCCAGGTCCGCCACCAGCGGTTCCACGTCCACAGTGGACAGCGAGGCGGCGAGTTCGGTGAGGCGGTCCTCACGCCTGCCCACGGCGATCAGGTCGTGGCCCTCGGCGGCCAGGCGCCGGGCGAAGGCCTTGCCGATGCCGGAGGACGCGCCGGTCACCAGTGCGAGCTCGTTCATCGGGGGATTCCTCTTCCTCGGGGTGGAAAGACCTGTCAGCTCTTGACGAGCGACTTCCGGACCAGGCTGCGGCCCGCCGCGATGACGGCCTCCCTGGCCGGGCGCGGCTCCCACCCCAGCACCCGGCGGGCCTTGTCGTTGGACACCACCTTGACGAAGTCGAGGTCCGCGGCGACCGGCTCGAACTCCGCGTTGAACCGCGCCGCGAACCGCACCACGAAGTTGGGCAGCGTCCGGGTGGGCACCCGCTTGGCCGCGTCGCCGAGGTCCGCCTTGAGCAGCGCCCCGATCTCCTTCATCGCGATCGACGGTCCACTGGAGACGAGGAACCGCTGACCGGCGGCGCCGGGGGCGGTCATCGCGAGGACGTGCGCGGAGGCCACGTCGCGCACGTCCACGATCGGCATCCACATGTTCGGGTAGCCGGGCATCCCGCCGTCGAGGATGCGCTGGACGACGTGGTTCGACCCGGAGACCTCGTCGCCCATGACCGGACCCATCACCGCCACGGGCAGCGTCGCGACCAGTTCCAGCGCGCCGCCCTCCGCCGCCACGAAGTCCCACGCGGCGCGCTCGGCCAGGATCTTGCTCTTCCCGTAGGCGTCCACCCCCGGTCCGTCCAGGACGGACCAGTCGACCTCGGTGAACGGGCCGTGCGTGTGCGGGTGCCCGAACCCCACGGCGTGGAAGGCGGAGGTGAGCACCAGTCGTCGCACACCGGCGTCACGGGCGGCCCGCAGCACGCGCAGCGTGCCCTCCCGCGCGGGCACGATGACGTCGTCGTCGTTCCTGACGTTCCGCAGGTGCACGGGGGAGGCCACGTGCAGCACGTAGTCGCACCCCTCGACGGCCTCGGCCCAGCCCGCGTCGTCGGTGAGGTCGGCGGCGACGAAGCTCAGCGCGGAGTCGTCCACCGCGCCCGCGTCGGCGAGGACGGCGCGCACCGCGCCCTCCTTGCGCAGCGACCGCACGGTCGTGCGGACCCGGTAGCCCTCTTCGAGGAGCCGCACGATGATGTGGCCGGCGATGAACCCGGACCCGCCGGTGACCAGGACGCGCTCTCGACTGCTGCTCATGTCGTTCACTCTCGCTGCTCAACTGCTGTGGTGAAGCGGTCGACAGCGATGTTTCGCCCGGTGGTGCGGTCGAGCCAGTGCCCCCGTCGGCCCGGGGTGCGGCAGGACCCCTCACGGGCTACCGGGTCGGGACGGCGTCCAGCGCGGCGAGCGTCTCCTCGTCGAGCACGAGCGCGCCCGCGGCGACGTTCGCCCGGAGGTGCTCGGTGTTCGCGGTGCCCGCGATGAGGTGGACGTTCGGGGCGTGGTGGAGCAGCCACGCGAGGCCGACCTGCGAGGGGGAGCAGCCCAGGGACGCCGCCGCGGCCACGACGGCGGGCTCGTCGGTCACCTTCGGCCGGTCGGGGAAGGCGCTGCCGAGCGGGAAGTAGGGCACCCAGGCGATCCGCTCGTCGGCGCAGAGCCGGAGCATGTCCTCGTCGCCGCGTTCGACCAGGCTGTAGGCGTTCTGCACGCAGGCGATCCGGGCGGGGAGAGCCCGGCGGAGGCCGTCCAGGGTGACGCTGCTCAGGCCGATCGCGCCGATCTTGCCCTCGTCCCGCAGCGCGGTCATCACGGCCAGCTGGTCGTCGAGGTCGACCAGTTGGTCACCCTCGGCCCGCAGGCGGGTCGGCCCGGAGTCCAGGCGGCGCAGGTTCACCACCGGGATCCGGTCGAGGCCGAGGCTCTTGAGGTTGTCCTCGACGCTCGCCCTCAGCTCCTCGGGCCGTTGGGCGAGGCGCAGCGGAATGGCGCCGCCGGGGTTGGGATCGGCGCCGACCTTGCTGACGACCACGACGTCGTCCTCGGGGCGGATCGCGTCGCGGATGAGCTCGTTGGCGAAGCCGTCGCCGTAGAACTGGGCCGTGTCGACGTGGTCGACGCCGAGTTCCACCGCGTGGCGCAGGAGGGTGATGGCGGCGCCGCGGTCGGCGCGCAGGCGTTCGAGCTGCATCGCGCCGAAGCCGACGCGGGAGACCGTGCGGTCG
>DATMCA010000744.1:0-2744 GCA_035559015.1 Umezawaea sp.
CGGACAGGAGCACCGATTCGGCGAGGAACTGCCCGCGCACCTGGCGCCGCGTCGCCCCGAGCGCGCGGCGCAGGCCGATCTCCCGACGCCGTTCCAGCACCGAGATCACCATCGTGTTGGCGACACCGACGCCGCCGACCAGCAGCGCGACGCCGCCCAACCCGAGGAACAGGCCGCTGTACGCGGTCTCGGTGAGCTGCTTCGCGGCCAGGGCGTCCGACGGGCGGGCGACCTTGACCTCGTTGGGCTGCTGGGGGTTGAGCGTGGCGCCGAGGACGTTGCGCACGTCCTCCACGGCGTTGTCGTCGGCCCGCACGTACACCGTGCCGGGGTGGCCGTCGAAGCCCAGCCGCTCGATCGCGACGTCCCACCCGACCAGCACGGACCGCTCGATCTCCGGCGCCAGCGGCATCGGGTCGAGGATGCCGGCGACGGTGAACCACTGGCCGTCGACGTAGACCTGCCCGCCGATGCCGGTGACGCCGAGCCGGGTCGCCGCGACCGAGCCGAGCACGACCGAGGGGAACGTCGAGTCGTCCACGAACCGGCCGACGTGGACGTGGCCGCCGATAGTGTCGAGCAGGTCCGGCTTCGCGGCGAACACCGAAAGTCCGGACGTCTCGTCCTCGGGCACGTGGTCGTTGCGCCGCACGGTCTTCCCGGTCTTGCCGATGCCGCTGGCGGCCTGCACCGGCTCGATCCGCTGGGCCATCCCGACGGCCGTCTTCGGCAGCTTCGCCGTGTCCCCGCCGAACGTCTGGCCGGGTTCGGCCCGCAGCAGGTTCGTGCCCAGCGTGGCGAGCTGGTCGCTCAACGCCTTCGCGCTCGACGCCGGGATGCCGATCACCGCGACGACCGCCGCGATGCCGATGGCGATGCCCAGCGCGGACAGCACGGCCCGCATCGGCTTGGTGCGCATCCCGTGCGCCCCGAGGCGGCCGACGTCCCGCGGTCCGAGCCTGGTCGGCGGGGGCAGGGTGACGGTCACACCATCACCCCCGTGTCGAGCTGGAGAGCGCCGTCCAGCATCTCGATCCGGCGCGGCGCGTGCGCGGCGATCTCCCGGTCGTGCGTGATGATCACGATCGTCGTGCCGTCCGCGTTCAGCTCGCCGAGCAGGTCGAGCACCCCGACGCCGGTGCGGCTGTCCAGGTTCCCGGTCGGCTCGTCGGCGAGCAGGATCGACGGCCGGGTCACCACGGCCCGCGCGATGGCGACCCGCTGGCGTTCACCGCCGGACATCTCGCTCGGCAGGTGCCACGCCCGGTGCGACAGGCCGACCCGGTCCAGCGCCTCCAGGGCCATCGGCCGCCGCTTGCGGTGCGGCACACCGGCGTACAGCAGCCCGGAGGCCACGTTGTCGACCGCGGGCAGCCCCTCGGTGAGGAAGAACTGCTGGAACACGAACCCGATCCACCTCGACCGGAGCGCGGACAGCTTGCGGTCCGCCATCATCGCGGCGTCGTGGCCGCGCACCAGGACGTGGCCGGTGGTGGGCCGGTCCAGCGTGCCCATGAGCTGCAACAGCGTCGACTTGCCCGACCCGGACGGGCCGACGATGGCCAGCATCTCGCCGTCGCGCACGCTCAGCGACACCTCGCGCAGCGCCTGCACGCCGCCGGGGTACGTGCGACTGGCGCGGCGCACGTCCAGGACGGGCATCACGAGGTCGTCACCACCTTCAGGCCCTCGGTGAGCCCGTCGCCGCTGACCTCGACCTCGCCCTTGGCGAACAGCCCGGTCTTCACCGCGATGAGCTTCCGGTCGGCCGCGGTCTCGACGGCGTAGCCGCCCTCCGCCAGCGCCAGCAGCGCGCCGACCGGCACGACCAGGACGTCCTCCTTCTTGCCGGTGGTGAACTCGACGCTCACGGACACCGCGTCGAGCCCGCCCGCCGCGGCCGGGTCGTCCAGGGTGATCGTGACGGTGGACTTGGGCTGGGCGCCGGGGTTCTGCTCGTTGGCCTCGGTCGGCTTGCCGATCGAGGCGATGGTGCCCGTCGTGGTGCCGCCGCCGGTGATCGTCAGCCCGACCTTCTCGCCGACCTTCGCGATCCGCAGCTTCGACGATTCGAGCTGCACGGTGACGACGCGGGTCGTGCCGGTGACCTTCATCAGGTCGCCGGTGCCCAGCGCGCCGAGCTGCGCGGTGACCGAGGAGACCCGGATCGCACCGGGCTGGACGACGACGTCGCCCACGGCCAGCGTTCCGGTCTGCTCCAGGCCGAGCGCCTTCTGCCACTTCTTGATCGCGGCGGCGGTCCAGACCGTGAACTTCTCGTCCGGCTCGCCGAAGTCGTCGAAGCCCAGCTCCTTGAGGTTCTCCTCGACGATCCGCACGTCCGGCCCGCTGGACATGCCGTTGGTGAGGTCCCGGTACAGCGGCAGCTCGCCGTAGAACAGCGGGACCGGCTTGGCGTCCACGGAGTACGCGGCCTGGCCGCGCTCGACCACCGCGCCCGCGTTCGGCAGCCCCGTCACGGTGCCCGGCTTGCGGCCCGCGAGCGAGCGCTCGGCGCCGTAGGCGAGGGCCCCGGTCACGGTCTGCTGGTCGGCGAGAGCGCCCTTGCGGACCTCGGTGGTCTCCGGCGCCTCGGCCTTCGGCGGAGCGGCGTTGGCGGTGTTCGCCGCGATCCTGGTCAGCACGACCACGGACCCGGTCCCCAGCACGGCCACGGCGACGAGCACCACGACCAGCCAGCGACCTCTCCTGCGCCTCCGCGGTGCGGTGGGCCCGAGTTGGTC
>DATMCA010000745.1:0-6170 GCA_035559015.1 Umezawaea sp.
CGAGCGCGGCGACGAAGCGGTCGGCCTGTTCGGGTGGGCAGATCTCGTCCTCCAGGCCCTGGAGGAGGAGGACGGGGCCGGCGACCTGGTCGACGTGGTTGGCGGGGGAGCGGTCGGCGTAGCGCTGGGCGGCCTGGGGGAGTTCGCCGACGAGGCCTTCGACGTAGCGGGACTCGAAGTCGTGGGTCTCGCCGCCGTCGCCGGTCCAGCCGTCGAGGTCGAGGATGGGGAAGGCGATCATGGCGCACCGGTAGGTCTTCACGGTGGTCATGGAGGCGGCGGCGGTCCAGCCCCCGGCGCTGCCGCCGCGGATGGCGAGGCGTTCGGGGTCCGCGGTGCCCTCGTCGGCGAGGGCCTGGGCGACGAAGGCGCAGTCGTTGACGTCGACGACGCCCCACTGCTCGCGGAGGCGTTCGCGGAAGGCGCGGCCGTAGCCGGTGGAGCCGCCGTAGTTGACGGAGACGACGCCGATGCCGCGGCTGGTGAGGTAGGCGAAGAGTACGTCGAGGTCGGGGACGGCCCGGCTGGTGGGGCCGCCGTGGACGTGGACGACGTACGGGGGCTTCTCGCCCTCGGGTGCCTCGTGGTCGGGGTTGCGCGGCGGGTAGACGTAGGCGGGGATGTCCTGGCCGTCGGCGTTGGTGAAGACCCGTTCCTCGGGGATGGGGAGGTAGGCGGGGTCGATGGTGTGGTCGGTGCTGGTGAGGTGGGTGAGTTCGCCGTTGGACAGGTCCAGGGAGACGAGCGCGCCGTGGGCCTGCGGGCCGCTGGCGCCGTTGTAGACGACGCCGTCGTGGACGTTGAGCTGGGAGGCCCAGACGGGGTAGTCGGTGTCCACGTCGGTGACGGTGCCGGTGCGCTCGTCGAGGACGGCCAGGCGGGTGCCGCGCAGGACGGCGTAGCGGCCGGGGCTGATGGTGGCGAAGTAGCGGTGGCCGAGGCGCCACATGGCGCCGCCGAGTTCGTCGGCGACCGGGGCGAGGTTCTTGCGGGAGCCGTCGACGCCGATGCGGTGGAGGTTCCACCAGCCGTCGGGGTCGGTGAGGGCGAGCAGGGAGTTGTCGGTGTCCCACTCGAACTGGCAGACGGCCTCGTCGGGGCCGCCGGCGAGCACGACGTGGTCACCGGTGCCGACGGGGGCGAGGCAGAGTTCGGTGCCGTCCCAGGGCATGGCGGGGTGGTTCCAGCCGAGCCAGGCGTAGTGGCGGCCGTCGGGGCTCAGGCGCGGGCCGGTCATGAAGTGGTGGCTGGCGGCGAGCACGCGGACGGGGGAGCCGTCGAGGGGGATGGCGACGAGGTCGCGGCGCACGTCGGTGCGGGCGTCGCCGGTGACGGTCTCGCGGACGGCCCAGACCTCGGTGTCGTCGGGGCCCGCGGTGAGGTCGGAGTAGCGCAGGCCGTGGTGGCGCTCGGGTTCCGGCGTGATCGGCGTCGGCGCGGGGTCCTCGGGGTCGAAGAGGTAGACGCGCTGGTCGCCCCAGTGGGTGAACGCGACGCGGTCGCCGTCGGGTGTGGTCAGGACCACGAAGGGCCGGCCGCCGTACTCGTGGACGCGGTTGCGGAGGTTCCAGGGCGCGGGCAGGAGGTCGACGCCGTCGCGCAGCAGGCCGATGCGACCGCCTTCGGCGGGGCGGCTGGTGGCCCACCACACCTGGTCCCGGTGTGTGTCGACCCATTGCAGACCGCCACCCGCGCGGGCGACGTCGGCCGAGTCGATGGGGGATGTCCAGGTTCCGCACGCTGCGATCTTCGCCACGGCTGGGACCCTATACGCGGAAGGCCGTTCGCAGCGATAACGACATCGGCGGGGCAGGCGCACCCGCGGTGCCGGTGTGGCTTAGGGTTGGGAAGTCATGGCACGCGTCATTCACGTATTCCGTCAGCCCGACCGGTTCGTCGCCGGCACAGTCGGGCAGCCAGGCGACCGCATGTTCTACCTGCAGGCCTCCGAGGACGCCCGCATGGTGAGCGTCGCGCTGGAGAAGCAACAGGTCTCGGTCCTCGCCGAGCGCATCTCGTCGCTGTTGGAGGAGGTGCACCGCCGGTTCGGCGCGGACGTCCCCGAGGACACGCCACCGGATCTTCGGGACACCGAACCGCTGACGGCACCGGTGGAGGAGGAGTTCAAGGTCGGCACGATGGGGCTGGGCTGGGACGCCGAGTCCAGCGCGGTCGTCATCGAGCTGCTCGCGATCACCGAGGACGAGGTCGACGAGGCGGTGGTCCTCGACGACACGGAGGAGGGTCCGGACGCGGTCCGGGTGTTCCTGTCGCCGTCGGAGGCGCGGGCGTTCGCCGAGCGCGCCGACCGGGTGGTGAACGCGGGTCGCAAGCCGTGTCCGCTGTGCTCGGAGCCGTTGGACCCGGACGGGCACGTGTGCCCGCGGCAGAACGGCTACCGGCGTACCGAGGAGAGCTGAGCGCCGTCGTGCTGCCGGGTGACGACGGTGTGCTGGAGCTGCTGGCCCGTGGTCGGATCGAGGTCGAGGGTCGGCTGGTGGACGCGTCGAACGCGACGTTGTTCTGCGGGATCTCGTTGGACGGCGTGTCGGCCAAGTGCGTGTACAAGCCGGTGCGCGGTGAGCGGCCGCTGTGGGACTTCCCGAACGGGACGCTCGCGGGTCGCGAGGTGTCGACGTACCTGATCTCGGAGGCGTCGGGGTTGGGTGTGGTGCCGCCGACGGTGTTGCGGGCGGGTCCGTTCGGCAGCGGCATGGTGCAGCTGTGGGTGGAGACCGCGGAGCAGGACCTGGTGGACATCGTGGCGGAGCGGGACGTGCCGCCGGGGTGGAAGGCGGTGCTGCACGCGCACGACCGCTACGGGGATCCGGCGGTGCTGGTGCACGCGGACCACGAGCGGATGGCGTTGATGTCGGCGTTCGACGTGGTGGTGAACAACGCGGACCGCAAGGGCGGTCACGTGCTGCACGCGGTGGACGGGTCGGTGTACGGGGTGGACCACGGGATCTGCCTGCACGCGGAGGACAAGTTGCGGACGGTCCTGTGGGGCTGGTTGGGCGAGCCGTTGCCGGAGGCGGCGGTGGAGGGGTTGCGGCGCCTGCGGTCGGCCCTGGACGGGCCGGTGGGCGAGGAGTTGCACGACCACCTGACGCGCGGTGAGGTGCGGGCCCTGGTGGAGCGCACGGAGAAGTTGATCGTGGCGGGCGTCTACCCGGCGCCGTCGTCGGAATGGCCGTCGATTCCGTGGCCCGCGTTCTGACCCTGTCCGGCCCGCGGTGGCCGGTTTGTCCGTTTTTATGGTTTTCGGTGGTGGCGGGCGTCCGTCCACGAGCGACTCCCGCCGTCGACCGAATGATCTCCGACCGGCCGCGCGAGGTCTGGTCCACTTCCCCGTCGGTTTCGGCGCGACCTGTGGTTACGATGCGCCGACCTGCGGAAACCGTCTTCCCGTCGACTCGTGGGGCTGGAGTGGCTTACGTGGCGTTTACGTGGACGTGTCGGATCACCGGTGGCTTTGCCGCCCCTTTTCGCGGTCTACTTGCGCCGTGAACGACGTCGTCGAGCTGCGCGAGGTGACCGAGTCGGACGTACTCGCGTTCTTCGAGCACCAACGTGACCCCGAGTCCACCTGGATGGCCGCGTTCACCGCCGAGGACCCCACGGACAGGGTGGCGTTCCTGCTGAAGTGGACGCGGATCCTGACCGACGACACGAGCGTGGCGCGGACGGTGCTGTTCAACGGGTACGTGGTGGGGCACGTGCTCGCGTTCGTGGAGTTCGGCGCGCCCGAGGTGTCGTACTGGATCGACCCGCGCTACTGGGGCATGGGGTTGGCGTCGGCGGCGCTGAGGTTGTTCCTCGACGAGGTGTTGACGCGGCCGCTGTACGCGCGGGCGGTCAAGGACAACTACGGATCGCTGCGGGTGCTGGAGAAGTGCGGGTTCGTCGTCGTGGGCGAGGACCAGGGCTTCGCGGAGGGGCGCGGCGAAGAGGTCGAGGAGTACATCCTCCGGTTGGAGTGAACCGGGTGCCATCCTGGGGGGATGAGGATCGCGATCCTGGGAACTGGCGCCGTGGGGCGTGCGTTGGCCGGGCGTCTGGTGGAGCTGGGGCACGTCGTCGCCGTGGGGACGAGGGATGTCGACACGACGCGTGCGCGGCCGGAGTGGGGTCGTGGGACACCGCGGTTGGCGACGTTCGCGGTCGCGGCGGCGGGTGCGGAGCTGGTGGTGCACGCCTCGGGAGGGTCGGCGGCGCTGGACGTGCTCGTGGCGGCCGGTGAGGACGCGCTGGCGGGGAAGGTGCTGCTGGACGTGTCGAACCCGCTGGACTTCTCCGGGGGGTTCCCGCCGTCGTTGTTCGTGAAGGACACCGATTCGCTGGCCGAGCGGATCCAGCGCACGTTCCCGTCGGCTCGGGTGGTGAAGTCGCTCAACACGGTGAACGCGGATCTCATGGTGGATCCGGGAGCGTTGGGTGAGGAGCACACGATGTTCGTCGCCGGGGACGACCCCGAGGCGAAGGCGGTCGTGTCGGGATTGCTGGGGGAGTTGGGGTGGCGAGACGTGATAGACCTGGGAGACCTGTCGGGGGCGCGGGGGATGGAGATGTTCCTGCCGTTGTGGTTGCGGCTGTTCGGGACACTGGGGACGGCGACGTTCGGGGTGAGGGTGGTCCGCTGAGCACGGACCGGCTGGTGTCGCGGTTCGGCGCCGGCGTGCTGGCCTGGGTGGACGGGCTGCCCGAGCGGATCGAGCGGTTGAGCCGCCGGTGGGACCTCACGGTGGTGCGGCCGCTGGGCGGGAACACCTCGCACACCCTCTACTGCCACCGGGGCGGCACGACACCCGTCGTGCTCAAGCTGGTGCCCGAACTGGAGCTGCTGGCCGAGGAGTACGCGGCGTTGACGGCGTGGGCCGACTCGCCGGTGGTGGTGCGGGTGCTGGAGGTCGACCTGGCGGAGGGCGCGCTGCTGCTGGAGGGCTTGGTGCCGGGGACGGCGGCGCGCGGGGCGGGCGGCGATCAGGTGGTGGCGCTGCTGTCGGGGTTGCACCGGCCCGCGCCCGCGGGGTTCCGGCCGCTGGCGGAGCGGGTGGACTTCATGTTCGCGCTGCTGCAACGGCGTCGTCCCGGCTACTACGACCGCGCCCACTCCGCCGCGCTGGCCCTGGCGGACGACCCGGTGCCGCCGGTGCTGCTGCACGGCGACCTGCACGCGGAGAACGTGCTGGACGCGGGGCCGCGCGGGCTGGTGGTGATCGACCCGAGGCCGTGCGCCGGGGATCCGGCGTTCGACGCCGTGGACTTCGCCTTCGACGGCGGCGACCCGCACGCGCGGGTCCGGGAGCTGTCGGAGGTGGTGGACCCGGAGCGGTTGCTGGCGTGGTGCCGGGCGCTGTCGGTGTTCTCCCCGGCGTGGCAACGCATCATCCATCCGGGTGAGCGCTAGCGTCGCTGGCCGTGCGCTCCGAGGACTACGGCCGTGACGTGCTGGCCAACCGCAAGCGGAAGACCGTTCCCGAGCTGACCGCCGACCCCGGCCTGGTGGTGGAGGACCCCGTGACGGGGTTCTGCGGCGCCGTCGTGCGGTTCGAGTACGGGAACGTGGTGCTGGAGGACCGGCACGGGCGGGAGAAGCTGTTCGCGCTGCGCCCGGCCGGGTTCCTCGTCGACGGGAAACCCGTGACGCTGACCAGGCCGATGCCGTCCACCACGGCGAAGGCCCCGGTGCGGTCGGCGTCCGGGTCGGTGAAGGTCGCGGGGCTGCGGGCGCGCACCGCCCGTGACAGCCGCATCTGGGTCGAGGGCGTCCACGACGCCGAGTTGGTGGAGCGGGTGTGGGGCCACGACCTGCGCGTCGAGGGGGTCGTGGTCGAGGTGCTCGACGGCATCGACGACCTCGCGGCGGTGGTCCGCGACGTCGCCCCCGGGCCGGGTCGTCGGATGGGGGTGCTCGTCGACCACCTCGTCGCGGGCACCAAGGAGTGGCACGTGGTCGAGGAGGCCCGGGCGGTGCGCCCGTTCGCGGACCACCTGCTCGTCGTCGGCCACCCGTACGTCGACGTCTGGCAGTCCGTCCGTCCCGAACGTCTGGGGATGGACGCCTGGCCGGTCGTCCCGCGGGGCACCTCCTGGAAGGCCGGCATCGCCCGCCACCTCGGCTGGCCCCACGACTCGCCGGCCGACCTCGGCCTCGCGTGGCGCCGCAT
>DATMCA010000746.1:0-4035 GCA_035559015.1 Umezawaea sp.
GTGTTCGCGACCGGGGCCGAGTTCGACAACGTTGTCGTGGCCAAGAAGTAGCCACCGCGGCCCCGTGCCGGTCCGCGCGTGGACCAGCACGGGGCCCACAGCGCGTCGACCACCTCTGGTGACGCGTGTCGAACGGCGTAACTTCTCGCCGCCCAATTCGGTCCCCAGCGCTAAAAGGGACGGAATTCCCGGTCCAGCCAGACAATTGCGGCAAAACCGTTCCCAGTGAATATCCCGCCGTTGAACACCGTCCTGACCTCAGGGAACGCTGTGCCTACTACCGCTTCCGGTAGGCCGGGAAAGGACGATTCACATGAGAAGAGCGCTCCCTGCCGCGCTCGCCCTCGCCCTCTGCCTGTCAGGCGCCACCACCTCCACCGCACAGGCCCAGGCCCTCGCGTGCGGTGACCAGGTGGTCGCCAACGGCGGATTCGAGAGCGGCACGACCCCGTGGACCCAGACGTCCGGTGTCATCTCCTCCGCGACGACCGCGGAGCCCGCGCACAGCGGGACCAAGGACGCGTGGCTCGACGGGTACGGCTCCGCCCACACCGACACGCTGTCCCAGTCGGTCACCCTGCCCGCGGGCTGCACGTCGGCGTCGCTGACGTACTGGCTGCACATCGACACCAAGGAGACGACGACCTCCACCCAGTACGACAAGCTGACCGTGCAGGTCGGCACCGCGACCGTCGCGGGCTACTCCAACCTCGACAAGAACACCGGGTACGCGCAGAAGACCGTCGACCTGTCCGCCTACCTGGGGCAGACGGTGACGCTCAAGGTCACCGGGGTCGAGGACTCCGGCCTGGCGACCAACTTCCTGCTCGACGACTTCGCCCTCACCACGGCGGGCGGCGGCGGGGCGCAGAACCCGACCGTGACGAACCCCGGCAACCAGAGCACGCAGGTCGGCCAGGCCGTGTCCCTGCCGATCCAGGCGTCCGACCCGCAGGGCGACGCTCTGACCTACAGCGCCACCGGGCTGCCCGCCGGGTTGGCGATCAACGCGACCACCGGCGTCATCAGCGGATCGCCGACCGCGGCCGGGTCGTCCACGGTGACCGTGACGGCGAAGGACCCGGCGAACAACAGCGGCGGCACGACGTTCACCTGGACCGTCGGCGGGACCACGCCGCCCGACTCGACCCGCACGCCGATCAACCCGGCGTACACGGTGTCCCTGACGTCGAACACCGCGGGCGACACGTGGACCGGGCACCAGTCGGTCAGCTTCACCAACGGCTCCGCGACCGCGCTGCCCGAGGTCTACCTCCGGCTGTGGGACAACTACCACGGCACCTGCCCCACGACCCCGATCACCGTCACCGCGGTCACCGGCGGCACGCCGTCCGCGCTGAGCGTGAACTGCACGGCGTTGAAGATCACCCTGCCGAGCCCGCTCGCGCAGGGCCAGTCGGCGTCCATCGGCTTCGACCTGAAGGTCGTCGTGCCCAGCGGGGCCGACCGGTTCGGCCACGACGGCGCGTACAACATGATCGGCAACGCGCTGCCGGTACTGGCCGTCCGCGACGGCGCGGGCTGGCACCTCGACCCGTACACCAACAACGGCGAGTCGTTCTACTCGCTGATCAGCGACTTCGACGTCACCCTGGTGCACCCGAGCGCGCTGCTCACGCCCGCCACCGGCACGTCGACGGAGACGACCAGCGGCAGCACCACGACCACCCGCGCGACGGCGGCCAAGGTCCGCGACTTCGCCTGGGCGGCGGGGCCGTTCTCGAAGATCACCGGCACGTCGGCCAAGGGCTACAAGGTCAACGTCTACGGCGTGAGCGGGATCTCCAGCGGTGACGCCAACTCCATGCTGACGCTGGCGAAGGACTCGCTCGACGTGCACTCCGGCCGGTTCGGGGACTACCCGTACCAGGAGGTGGACGTCGTGCTGGACAACAACTTCTGGTTCGGCGGCATGGAGTACCCCGGTTTCGTGCTCGACCTCGTGTCGACCACGGCGCTCCCCCACGAGCTGGCCCACCAGTGGTTCTACGGGATCGTCGGCGACGACGAGTACACCTCCCCGTGGCTCGACGAGAGCTTCACCGACTACGCCACGGACCTCTACAAGGGCATCACCGGCAGCGGCTGCGGCATCACCTGGCAGTCGAGCGCGGAGAAGCTGACCAACTCGATGGCGTACTGGGACGCGCACTCCTCGCGCTACTCGACCGTGATCTACAACTACGGGAAGTGCACGCTGCACGACCTGCGCCGCCTCATCGGCGACTCGGCCATGTCCACCCTGCTCAAGAGCTACGCCCAGTCCCACTGGTACGGCGTGTCCACGACGGCCGACTTCAAGGCCGCCGCGCAGGCCGCCGCCGGTTCGACGGACCTGACGTCCTTCTGGGCGCAGCACCGGGTGGAGGGCTGACCAGCCGCGGAGATGCGACCACGCCGCTCGGCGACGCTCCCGGGCCTGTCGTCGACAGGACGGCGCTCGCCGGGTAGGCGTCGGCGAGTCTGGGTGGACGGAGACGGCGACACGCCGTTCCGCTGACCGTCCGAGGTCACGTCCCCGGTGCGGCGTGCGCGGAGATCCAGCCCCGGAACGACCGGTGGCGGGCGGCCCGAACGAGCCGCCCGCCACCGGTGTCCGGCGCGCGGTCAGGAAGTCCACTCCCACTCGGAGGTTCCACCCATGCCCGCGGCAACCGCAGGCTTGTTCCGCGAGTACAACGGTCACAAGGTCCTCGTCCTCAAGGCCGACCCCGTCGCGGGCGCCGTCAGGATCGCCCCGCTCAGCTCCGCCGAACCGGGCCGCGGCACGCCCTGCGTCCGCGTGAAGACCTGGTGGAGCGACTACCGGGTGCTGCTCGACCAGTCGGACGTCGTCGGCGCCACCGACCTGGAGAACGCCTGGACCGGCCCCGACAAGCTCGCCAAGAGCCAACTGGACGTCGTCCTGAGGGAGTACGCCCGCAGCGTCCTGTGAGACCCCGCCGGGAGGTCGACCCTGGCGTCGACCTCCCGGTGTTGCGGCGTTCAGGTGAACGGCGGAGCGTCGAGACCCACTGGGAGTGGACGAATCCGCCTTGCCGTCACACGATCGTGCGTCTTCGACGGCGACTGGATCGTTCAACGGACTTCCGTTCCTTGCCCTGCGAAAGATCACGGCGATACAGTCGGTCCGTTAGGAAAGTTTCCTAACTATCTCTGCCTCGTTCCCGCCGCGCAAGGCTCGAAGGAGCGCCACGTGCACGCACCACCACGTCGAACCCTGCCCAAGGTCGTGGCGGTCACCGCCACCGCCTTGGCCCTGTCCTCGGCGGTCGCCACACCGGCCAACGCGGCCGACGTCCTGCTCTCCCAAGGCAAACCGGTCGCCACGTCCACAACGGAGAGCGGCTCGCTCGGTGGCGACAAGGCCGTCGACGGCGTGACCACCACCCGCTGGGCCAGCGCCGTCAGCGCCGACCCCCAGTGGCTGCGCGTGGACCTGGGGCAACCGTCCACGGTGAACAGGGTGAAGCTCGACTGGGAAGCCGCCTACGCCAAGAAGTACCGCGTGGAGGTCTCCGACGACGGCGTCGGCTTCACCACGATCGCCACCGTCGACAACGGCGACGGCAGGACCGACGACCTGACCGGCCTGTCCGGGCACGGGCGCTACCTGCGCGTGGTCGGGACCACCCGCGCCACGAAGTACGGCTACTCGCTCTGGGAGGTCCGGGCGTACGGCACGGCCGACTCCACCGGTGACACCCGGGCGCCGAGCACACCCGCCGGACTCGCCGCGGGCACGACCACGGCGTCGAGCGTCGCGCTGACGTGGTCCGCCTCGACGGACAACGTCGGCGTGACCGGCTACGACGTCCTGCGGAACGGGCAGGTGGTCGCGACCAGCGCGACGACCTCGTTCAACGACACCGGTCTGACCGCGGACACGAGCTACGCCTACGGCGTCCGGGCGCGCGACGCCGCCGGCAACACCTCCCCCGTGGGCACCGCGATCACCGCCAGGACCAAACCCGGTGGCAGCGGCTCGTTCGTCCTCGCCGCCGCGGGCGACAT
>DATMCA010000747.1:0-2805 GCA_035559015.1 Umezawaea sp.
ACGTCAACGCCCCCGTCGGCGTCGTGGTGTTCGTGCTCGGCCTGCTGGCCCTGGGGCCGTCCGAGCGGCGCGACACCGGCCGGTTCGACGGTGCGGGCCTGGTGCTCTCCGCCGTCGGCTTCACCGGCGTCATGCTCGCGCTCACCAGGGGGGCGAGCGGCGGCTGGGGTGAACCGGTCGTCTGGATCGCCGGGGTGGTGGGCGTCGGCGCGCTGGCCGCGCTCGTCCGCGTCGAGCTGACCGCCGGGTCACCGCTGATCGACGTGCGGCTGCTGGGCCGCGGGACCTTCCGCACGATGAGCCTGGCGATCCTCCTGCTGACCGCCGGGTACCTCGGCGTCCAGTACACCTTCCCCCTCCTCTACCAGACCGCGTTGGGGCACACGGCGTTCGTCACGGGGCTGCTGACGCTGCCGTTGCCGGTCGGCATCGTCGTCGGCGCCCAGGTGGCCCCGGCGCTCGGGCGGCGACTCGGCCTGCGCCGGGCGCTCGTCACGGCGTACCTCACCTTCGCCGCCGGGTCCCTGCTGCTCGGCCTGAACGGCGCGGGCTCGGTCGAGGCGGTCATCGTCGCGGAGATGTTCTGCCTCGGTGTCGCGCAGGCGGTCGGCTTCAACCTGGCGCAGGCGGCGATGTTCCAGGACGTGTCCGGCGAACGCACCGGGAGTGCCTCGTCGGTCTTCAACGTCACGCTCCAGGTGGGCGGCGCGCTCGGCGTCGCGCTGCTCAGCGGCGTGCTGGCCGTGGCGGGTCCGGTCCGCGAGGACGGCCTGCCCGACGTCGCCGCGCACCAGGCGTCCGCCATGGCGGTGGCGGTCTGGGCCGTCGCCGCGGCGGCGGTCGTGGCGTTCTCCCGCAGAACCGGAACGGCCACGCCCGCGCCCGCCGAGGAGCGCGGCACCGCTTCCGCCTGAACTCCCCAGCACGATCCGCGATCCGGCCAACGGCGCATCGGCGCGGTGGTTCACGACGTCATCCGCCGACCTGCGCGGTGGTTCCGAGGAGGAACGTTCATGAGCACACGGCAACACTGCACGCCGGTCACCCAGCTGCTGGGGCCCGCCGACGCGGCCGACCCCACCCTCGACCCCGACCGCCTCCTGGGCGTGGTGCGGTTCTCCGACCGGTCCGGCGGTCCCGACCTGACCGCGGGCCACCCGGTCCTGGAGATCGAGACGACCCGCGACGCGGCCGAGGCGTCCACGGAGGTCTGGCTCAGCGACCGGACCGTGGTGCGCGGCAGCCGGGAAGGCCTGGTGTACGGCCACGACGGCGAGTACCTGTTCTGCGCGGGCCGCGTGGAACAGGCGAACGGGTACACCACCCCGACCAGGGAGGCGTACGTCAACGCCCTGCGGCTGGCCGAGGACCTCGACTACCCGCACGTCTTCCGCATGTGGAACTTCGTCACCGACATCAACGGGGACAACGAGGACGGCCTGGAGATCTACCGGGACTTCTGCCAGGGGCGCGCCGAGGCGTTCGAGGAGCTTTCGGTCGACCTGGAGGAACTCCCGGCGGCCACCGGCGTCGGAGCCCTCGGCGGCGGCATCGCCTTCTACTTCCTCGCCACGCGCACCGGGCACCGCGTCAACGTCGACAACAGCAGGCAGATGCCCGCCTACCGCTACCCGAAGCGCTACGGGCCGCGCTCGCCCAGCTTCGCGCGCGCCACCCACCTGCGCCCCGACGGGGCGCGGGGCTCGGAGGGGAGCCTCTACGTCTCCGGGACGGCGAGCATCGTGGGGCACGAGTCCCTGCACCCGGACGACATCGTCGCGCAGTGCAGGGAGACCTTCGACAACCTCGCCCACCTGATCAACTCGGACAACCTCGCGGAGCAGGGGGTGAGCCGCCACCACCACCTCGAAGACCTGCGCAACATCAAGGTGTACGTGCGGCACGCGGAGCACCTCGACACCGTGCGGAAGCTGTGCGCGGAGGTGTTCGACGAGGAGGCCGCGATCTGCTTCCTCAACGTGGACATCTGCCGGGCCGAGCTGCTGGTGGAGATCGAGGGCATGGTCTGAGCCGCGGCACCGCCCGCCGGTCCCGCTCAGCGCAGCGAGAACGCGGCCGGCCGGCGGTCCGCCTCCTCCAGGGCCGCCGCCCACCACCGGTGGTGCAGCGCGCGTTCGGTGTCGCGGTCGTCGGCGTCGGACCGCGCCATCCAGTCCGCCGCCGCACCGTGCTTGGCGGCCCTCACGGCTCGCGGGAGGTGGGAGTAGGCGACCTCCCGCAGGATCTCGGACCGGAACTCGTACTCCGGGTGCCCGGTCGCCGAGTTCCTGCCGCTGAGCCGGAGGAAGCCGTCCTCGACCAGGCGGTGCAGGAAGGGGGCGACCTCGTTCGCCCCCACCCCGCCCAGCACGGCCAACGGGAAGAGGGAGATTCCGGCGCCCAGCACGGCGGCGTCCAGCAGGACCGTCTTCAACCGCACGGAGAGGCCGTCCATGCAGGAGCGCGCCACCGCCCGGATCGTCGACGAGATCCCCAGGCCCGCCCTGGCGATCGGGACCAGCGCCTCGGAGTGGCTCTGCTCGTCGAGCGCGACCTCCTGGTACAGGTGGTAGCGGTGCACGAGTTCCCTGGAGAGGCTGATCCCCAGACCGGGGTTGCCACCCGCCCTGGGGATGAGCTGCTCCAGCGCCGTCATCGCCGTCGAGGGCGGTGGGTCCCACGGCGTCTCCGCGTGGCCCCCGTCCCGACTCGGCAGCCAGGCGTCGCGGAACGTCCGGAGCAGGGTGGCCATGTCGGCGTCCGGCAGCGGTTCCAGGGTCGTGGTCGTCGTGCGCACCCCCCGCC
>DATMCA010000748.1:0-8617 GCA_035559015.1 Umezawaea sp.
CCGCCCGCGCCGTGCAGCAGGACCGACCGGCCGCCCATCGCGGTGAGGGCCGCCAGTTCGTCGAGCAGGTCGTCGCGACCGCGGACCACGTGCTCCGTGCCGTCGTAGGGCACGGCGACCGAACCACGTCCCGGACCGCGCCCACCGCCGTGGTGGACGTAGAGGTCCCCGGCGGCCTGGTGCACGACACCGGCGGAGGAGGCGCGGCCGATCTGGCGCACCCCCGCGGTGTCGCGTCCGGGCCGCGGGTCACGACGGCGGTCCACGATCAACCGCCGCCGCTGCGCGCGCGGTGCGACGAGGTCGCCCGGAGCACGGCCTTCATCCGGGTCGCGGGGTGAGCGGCGGGGATCGGCAGGGGGTTCACGGTTCCGCTTCCTCTCCGGGGGTGCGGCTGTCAGATCATCCGACGGGGGCCGCGGATGGGGGTGATCATCGGTTCCGCGGAGGGTGGCGGCAGGCGGAGCATCCGGTAGATCCGGGCGCGGATCCGCCGCGCGGCCTGTCCGGGCACCGAGGTGATGTGCTCGCTGACGTGGCGCTGGAGCACCGGGCTGCGCGAGGCGCGGGCCGCGTCGACCTGGGACGGCAGCGGCACGTCGGACCGCAGTCGGGGCACGGCGGCGTGGTGCGCGACGGCGGCCGGTCGGCCGGTCGGCGTGGAACCGGCGTGGACGGGGCTGGTCAGCAGGACCGGCAAGCCGGCACCCGCGCTGTAGAGGGTGATCGACCCGCGGTCGCCGACGACCAGGTCGGCGGCGGCGACCACCGGGCGCCACTCGGTGAACGGGTCGATGACCTGGACGCTCGCCGTGCGCGCGGTCGTCATCCACGCGTTCAGGTGCTCGACGTCCTGCGAGAACCACGCCATCGGGTGGATGAGCACGGCGACCCGGTAGCGGTCCTCGGCCAACTCGTCCGCGAACCGGTGCAGCAGCGCGGGTTCGCGGACGATCAGCGACCCGCGGCCCCACGCCGAGACGACGACCACGAGCCGGTGCCCGACCGGGACGCGGAGCGCCTCGCGGTACGCGCCGCGCGACCCCGCGCTGAGCGCCAGGCGGTCGAAGCTGAGGTCCCCCGCGAGGACGACCCGGTCCCGCCCGACCCGGCGCAGGTCGTCGCTGTGGGCCGTCAGCAGGACCGCCGAGCCCGCGGGCCGGGGAACGGGCACGAGCCCGTCGTGGGACCGCGGCACGACCCGCCGCCGACCGCACGCGCCGGGGATCACGACGACCGGTGCCCGGTCCCGCCGGACGTCGCACCGGGACGCGGTGATCACCAGGTCGAACGCGCGGGTGCTGGCCCGGTCCCAGTCCAGGGTGGTCACGCCGACGTCCCTCAGCAGGCCGTCGACGCCGTTGGCCCAGATCGAGGGCACCTTGGAGAACACGATCCGCAGCCGGGGGTCGGAGACGAGGAGTTCGACCACGTCGAGCAGCCGCTGACCGCTGCCGACGGAGCGGACCGGCACGAGAACGCGTCTCGACTCCCACCCGGCCCCCTCGACCTCGGATCCGCGAACCGGCCCCGGCCGTCCATTGAGAGTCACCCTTTACCGCCCTTTCGCGTGACGGAATTCGGTCTCAGCAATAAAGGATGGCGGGGTGGGGTTGACAGTCGGGCTGCCACTCGGTGGACACTCCTGCTGTCGCCGAGCATCTATTTGCATCGCCGACCGATGGGAGGTGCCCGACGTCGCCGACGAGCCGCAAAAATCGTACGGCCATATTCGTGGCAACATGGCATTTCGGCCCGGCTCCGACGACGGGAGAGACGCACGGTGGAATTCCACGTCCTGGGGCCGGTCGAATTGCTCCACGGTGACCGCAAGGTGCCGATCACCCGTGCCAAGACGCGGCACGCGCTGGGCGTGCTGCTCCTCGCGCAGGGGCGACCCGTGACGGTCGAGACCATGATGGAAGCCCTCTGGGACGACCGCCCGGACCACGTGCGCAAGGACCTGCAAAGCTACCTCAGCAGGTTACGCCGCACACTGCGATTGGCCCACTGCACCGCGCGGGTGCATTCCCACGACGGTTCGTACCTCCTGGAGGCACCGGACGACGAGATCGACTACGACCGCAGCGTCGCGCTGCTGGACAAAGGCCGCCAGGCCAAGCAGCGGGGGCACCTCGACGAGGCCGCGGACCTGCTGCGGGACGCCGTCGAGCTTTGGCACGGACTCCCGGTGCAGGGCCTCAACACCCTGTGGATGGAACTGCGGCGGGAAGACCTCGACTTCCAATTGGCGTCGTGCTGGCAAACCCGCATCGAGGTCGACCTGATGAGGCACAATTACAGCGAAGCGCTGAACATGGTCAACAAAGTCATCCCCGATCACGAATTCGACAAGATATTCATCGCCCAGAAGCTCGCCGCGTTGAACGGGTGCGGCCGTTACTCCGAATTCGACTCCTACTGGCAGCGCATCAGGCAATCAGGTATCAAGGCTTTCGGGACGGAGCCCGACAGCGATCTCCAGGACCTGCACATCCGGCTCCTCCAGGAACGCGACGGCTACCACCTCGCGCACTCCCCCGCGACCTCCAACGGCAACCCGCTGCCCCCGCCCGCGCAGCTCCCTCCCCAGTCGGCCGACTTCGTGGGCCGCGACGAGATCGACGCCCTCGACGAGGCGCTGGGCCGGACCAGGGCGAACAGACCCACGGCCATGCCGGTGATCGCCGTCGTCGGCGGGGTCGCCACCGGCAAGACGACGCTGGCCGTCGAGTGGTCGCACGACAACCGCCGCCGGTTCCCCGACGGGCAGCTGTTCGCCGACCTGCGCGGGTTCGACCGCCTCCCGCCCGTCCGCCCGTTCGACGTGCTGGCCGACTTCCTCGTCGCGCTGGGGCTGTCGCAGGACCAGCTCCCCGACACCACCGAACGGCGGACGTCGCTGTTCCGAAGCGTGGTCGACGGCCGCCAGGTGCTGATCGTGCTGGACAACGCCCGCGACACCGAGCAGGTCCGGCCCCTGCTGCCGGGCAGTTCCTCCTGCGTCGTGGTCGTGACGAGCAGGCACCGGCTCCCCGACCTGGTGAGCAGGCACGCCGCGCGGCGGATCACGCTCGGTGCCCTCCCCCGCCCTGCGGCCACGAGCCTGCTGCGCCACAGCATGGAGGTCGACCGGCTGGCCAGGGAGTCGACCGCGCTGTCCACCGTGGTCGACCTGTGCGGCGGCCTGCCGGGGCTGCTGCGGGTCGTGGCGGACGTGCTGGTCGACCGCCCCCACCTGAGGCTGGAGGACCTCGTCGCCGAGCTGCGGCGGTCCGAGGACCACATCCTGCCGTTCGGGGAGGGCGAGGACGGGGTGCTGACGGTGGAGGCGCGGCTGTCGTGGTCGTTCGACGCGCTCAGCCCCGCCACCGCGCGGACGTTCCGGCTGATCGGCCTGCACTTCGCCGACGAGTTCGGCGCGGGCGACGTGGCCGCGCTGGCGGACACGACGCTGCGGGAGGCCCAGCAGCACCTGAACGCGCTGTGGTCCATCCACCTGCTCCAGCAGACGAGCCACCAGCGGTACCACTTCTACAGCCTGGAACTGGCCTACGCCCGGCGCCGCTTCCGGCTAGACCACGGCGAGGCGGACCGGACGGCGGCGCTCCGCAGGCTGCTGGAGTGGTACCTGCACACGTCGGCCAACGCGGTCCGGACCCTGTGGTCGGCCGCCGAGTCGACGGGTTCGGGGAAGTCGGCGGTCGAGCCCTTCACCTTCACCAGCGCGCGCGACGCCCTGCTGTGGCTCAGGACCGAGCACCCGAACCTCACCACGGCCGTCGGGGAGGCGGCCGACCTCGGCACACCGGAGTCGTGGCTGCTGCCCCTGGCGCTGCACCCGCACCACGTCCACGTGGAGTGCCTCGCCGAGTGGCACGACGTGTACACCTCGGCCCTGCGGGCGGCCCGGAAGGCGGGGGACGACCACTCCGAGGTCTCGGCCCACCTCGCGCTCGCCTCCAGCTCCCGCGCGCTCGACGACCCCGGCGGGGCCGAGGAGCACCTCGGCCGGGCGCTCGCGATGGCCCGGAGCCTCGGGCTCGACCACGAGGTGTCCGAGGCGCTGCGGGAGCTGGGCGTGCTCCGGCACCACTCGGGCGACTCGGCCTCGGGCGTCGAGCGGTGCGAGGAGGCGCGCCGGGTCGCCGTCGCGGCGCACGACCGGGCGGGCGAGGCGGCGTCGCTGCACTGCCTCGGGCTGATCCGGTCCGACCGCGGCGAGCACGACGACGCGATAGCCGCCTTCGACCGCGCGCTGCGCATCCGCGAGGACCTCGGCAGGCAGATCGAGCTCGCGACCACGTGCTGCGAACTCGGTCTGGCGCACCTGCGCCGCGACGAGCCCGACCAGGCGTTCGCCCACTGCGACCGGGTGGTCGGGACGAGCGTCCGGCACGCGGCCCACCGGACCGACCTGACCAGGGCGCTGCTGGTGCTCGGCGAGATCGAGCACCGGCGCGGCAACCACTTCAAGGCCCTCACGCACCTGCACCGCTCGCTCGCGCTGTGCCACCCGCTGCACGACCGGGTGTCGGCCGCGCGCGCCCTCGACCTGCTCGGCACCTCGTTCCGCGCGCTGGGGCAGAGCGACAACGCCAACGAGGAGTGGCAGCAGGCGCTGCTGCTCCTCACCGACCTGGACGACCCGCACGCGGAGCACATCAAGGCCCGGCTCGCGGACCTCACGTCGACCCGGATCGTCCTGTCCCCGGAGGACGTCGCGATCCCCGGCCTCGGAGGTCCGGCCTAGACGTTCCGACCTCGTGGCGCGACGCCGCTTCGGCCAGGGGAGGAGCGCGGTCGGCTCCAGTTGAGACGGGAGCGGAACGCGCCTGGTTGACCACGGTGCGCCAGTGCCCCTAGCTTCGTGGAAAGCGCGTTCCCTCAGCGAGGAGGAGTACGTGTACCAGCCGGTCCTCGACGCCGTTTCGGGTTCGCTCGGCCTCACCGCCCTGTTCGCCGCACTCCCGCTGGCCACGTTGTTCGTCCTGCTCGGCGTGGTGCGGATGAGGGCGTGGCTCGCCGCTCTGCTGTCGCTGCTGGTCGCCGTGCTGGTCGCGGTCGTCGCCTACCCGATGCCGGTCGGCCAGGCGCTCCTGGCGGCGACGGAGGGGGCGGCGTTCGGGTTCTTCCCGATCCTCTGGATCGTGGTCAACGCGATCTGGGTCTACAACATGACCGTCCAAACCGGACACTTCGACGTGCTGCGGCGGTCGTTCGCCCGCGTGAGCGACGACCAGCGGATCCAGGGCGTGATCATCGCGTTCTGCTTCGGGGCGCTGCTGGAGGCGCTCGCCGGGTTCGGCACGCCGGTCGCGATCACCAGCGTCATGTTGATCGCACTGGGTTTCCGGCCGTTGAAGGCGGCGAGCGTCGCGCTGGTCGCCAACACGGCGCCGGTCGCGTTCGGGGCGCTGGCCGTGCCGATCACGACGCTGGCGACCGTCACGGGCCTCCCGGTGCAGGACCTGGCGTCGATGGTCGGCAGGCAGACGCCGCTGCTGGGCGTGTTCGTGCCGATGGCGCTGGTGCTGATCATCGACGGGCCGCGCGGGGTGCGGCGGACGCTGCCCGCCACGCTCGTCTGCGGCGCCACGTTCGCGCTGGCGCAGTTCGCCACCTCCAACTACTTCAGCGTTCCCCTCACCGACATCGTCGCCGCGCTGGTGAGCGCGGCGGCGACCGTGCTGCTCCTGCGGGTGTGGCGACCGGTGGACACCTACGTGGAGGCGGTCGCGCCCGGCGGCACCGGCTCATCCGCTTCGGAGCCCGAGGTGGAGGAACGGGACGCGCCCGCCGAGGTGTTCCGGGCGTACGCGCCGTACGGGGTGATCATCGCGGTGTTCGCCCTGGCGCAGGTCCCGTTCGTCAAGAGCGCCCTCACCGGTGCCACCAGGACGTTCTCCTGGCCGGGCCTGCACCTGCTGACGGCGAGCGGGAAGCCGTCGACGCTGCCGGTGTTCAAGTTCGACTGGCTGGCCTCGGGCGGCACGCTGCTGATCATCGCCGGGCTGATCACGATGCCGCTGATCGGCATCGGCGCGCGCCGGGCGTGGACGACCTACCTGGCCACCTACCGGCAACTCTCGGCCGCGATCGTCACGGTGATGGCCGTGCTCGCGCTGGCGTACGTGATGAACGCGAGCGGTCAGACCGCGACGCTCGGCACGTGGATGGCGGGCGCGGGCGCGCTGTTCGCCGTGCTGTCGCCGATCCTGGGCTGGATCGGCGTGGCGGTCACCGGCTCGGACACGTCGTCCAACTCGCTGTTCGGCGCTCTCCAGGTCGCCGCCGCGCAGCAGGCCGGGCTGAGCACGACGCTGATGGCGGCGGCGAACTCGTCCGGCGGTGTGCTCGGCAAGATGATCAGCCCGCAGAACCTGGCCATCGCGGCGGCGGCGGTCGGCATGTCCGGCAAGGAGGGGGACCTCTTCCGCAAGGTCCTGCTGTGGAGCATCGGCTTCCTGGCGCTGATGTGCGTGCTGGTGTTCCTCCAGTCCACGCCCGTGCTGTCGTGGATGGTGCCGTAGCGGCCCCGTTATTCGCTTGACCTCGACGACCGGTGACGGTGCACTGTGGACGGACACCGCGCGCCGTGGTGCCGGTATCCCGCGGAGGCGTTCGCAGCGATGGAGATCCGTCCCACGACCGATCACGACCTCACCGTCCTGGTCGACACGTTCCACGCCGCGCTCGGCCGCTTCCCGGACGCCCCGGCCGACGGCGGCGGGAGCTGGTGGTCGGCGCTCGAAACGGACCGCGGCCTGCTCGCGACCACGGCGGACGGCCGGCCCGTCGGCACCGCCGCCGCGTACTCCTTCGAACTCACCCTCCCCGGCGAGGTCGTCGTCCCGGCCGCCGGGGTCACCCTCGTCGGCGTCCTGCCCTCGCACCGCCGCCGGGGCGTCCTCACCGCGATGATGCGGCACCAGCTCGCCGACCTGCGGGCCAGGGGCGAGTTCCTCGCCGTGCTGCTGGCCTCCGAGGCCCCGATCTACGGCAGGTTCGGCTACGGACCGGCGACCTACACGTCCCGGCTGACGGTCCAGCGCCACCAGGCGGCCTTCGCCGACCGGCGCGGACCGGCCGACGCCCCGGCGACCGGCTCGGTCGAGGTGCGGCGGCGGGCCGACTGCGGCGAGGTCCTGGAGGCGGTCTACGACCGGTACCGCCGCGCACGGCCCGGCGCGCTGTCCCGGCCGCACCGCTGGTGGTCCCTGGGCGCCGGTCAGCCCCCGATCTCCACGACGCCCCGGTACGTCGCCGTCCACCGGGACGCCGACGGCCTCGCCGACGGGTACGCCTGCTATTCACTCGGCGACGCCCGGACCCTCACCGTCGACGAGACCATCGCCGTCGACGACACCGCCTCCACCGCCCTGGCCCGGTTCGTGCTCGACCACGACCTCGTCGACCAGGTCGTGTTCAAGCAGGTCCCGCCCGACCACCCGCTGCGCTGGCAGCTCGCGGACTTCCGCGCCGGTCAGGTGAGCGACGAGGGCGACTGGCTCTGGGTGCGGCTGCTGGACGTCCCGCGAGCCCTGACCGCGCGCGGCTGGCCCACCGACGGTGAGATCGTCCTCGACGTCGACGACCCGTTCCTCGGCGAGCACGTCCGCCACCTGCTGACCGTCCGGGATGGCCGAGCCGATTGCGTCCCGACCGACCGGGCACCCGACCTGTCGCTGGACGTGCGCGACCTGGGGTCGATCTACCTCGGTGGCACGTCCCCGAGCACGCTCGTGCGCGCCGGGCACGTCCGGGCCCACCACCCCGGCGCCGCGGCCCTCGCCGACGCCCTCTTCCGCGCCGAACGGCCCCCGCACTGCCTGCACTGGTTCTGACGCCGCGGCTACCGCTGGACGTACCGGAAGTTCGGGCCCGCCGCCTCGCGCTCGATGGTGACCACCATCCGGTCGCTGACGAGCAGCGCGTCGTCGTGCACGAGCGCCACGCCGTAGGCGTCGAAGGTCAGCCGGTCGCTCCGCAGCCCCACCGCGCCCGGCACCACCTCCAGCAGCGCCGCCATCTCCGGTGACATCGACTGGGGCGTGATGGTCTCGGTGGCCCGCGCGGGCACCGCGCCGCAGCGCTCGGCCAGCAGCCCGTAGAGGGACTCGGTGTGGAAGTCCGCGTCCAGCAGGGCCGCGCCGAGCGCCTCGGGCACGCGGGACATCTGGTGCACCACGGGGTTCGGGCCGACCAGGCGCAGGCGTTCGACCTCCAGCACCCGGTCGCCCGCAGCGAGCCCCAGCCGACCGGCCGTGTCCGGGGTGGCGTCGACGACCTCGGCGCGCAGCAGCGTCGTGTCCATCACGATGCCCTGGCCGCGCAGGTCGTCGACGAGGCTGCCCAAACCCGTTGCCACGTAGGGAACACGGTTGATCCGGACGTAGGTCCCCTTGCCGGGGATCTGCTGGACGACACCCTGCGTTTCGAGGGCCTGCAACGCCTGCCGCAGGGTCATCAGGCTCACGCCGTACTGCTGGCTCAGGTCCCGCTGGGACGGCAGCGGTTCACCGGCGCGGAACTCCGCCCTGCCGATCCGGCGCAGCAGGTCCCGCTCGATGACGACGTACTTCGGCGTGTCGACGGCCTTGGTGAGCTTGTGCTT
>DATMCA010000749.1:0-3624 GCA_035559015.1 Umezawaea sp.
GCTGGGCGCGCTCGGTGCCGGGACGACGGGCGCGGGTCTGGTGGAGTCCGGCACGTCCGCGGGCGAGAGCGTCAGCGTGCGCAAGGCGGAGAGCAGGAAGTCCGCGCGCAAGGGCGACTCCGAGTCGGCGTGGCGGCGAATGGGCGTGCGCGAGCTGAAACGCGTGTCGAAGCAGGAGGTGGAGTGCGTGAGCGCTTCACACGACCAGGTCCAGGAGTTCTTCTTACGCACGCCCTGCACGTCGCTGGACCGGGTTCTGCTCGCCGTGGCCGACGGCGAGGGCAACAGCGCGGTCGTGTCGGTGGCGTGGGTGGGCTTCCGCAAGAGCGGTGACGTGGCCGGGTTCAAGGCCGTCATGGACAGACAGGGCAGCGGAGACGTCCGCCCCCTCGCGACACCGCTGCTGGGTCTGGCCGACATCCGGTTCAGCGGGCACAACTACGGATCCGAGACCAACGGGAAGGAGATCACCATCGCCGAAGCCGAGACGGCCACGGGAACGGTGGCACCGGAAGTGCTCGACGCCTTGGCGGAGGTGGCCGCCCTGCTCCCCCGCCCGTGACGGTTGGGCCAGTTCCAGGGCGGGCGTCCGTTCGGCGGGGACGCGTCGGCAGCTCGCCGAGTTCGGGTCGTGCACCTGGTTGACGGGCAAGTCGTCCAGGGACGACCGGACGTTCGCCGCGGCCGTCGTCGGCTGCGTCGTGCGGCTCGACGTGGGGTGGGCGTTCGTCTGAGGGCGCGCCGACCAGCTCCCGACGGTGGTGGTCGTCAGCAAGCTGGCCCTGCACCTGGCCGCGTGGGCGTTCGGGGAGTCCGTCCACGCCAGGGAACTGCTCGTCGCCGAGGAGGCGAGGCGGGCCGAGCTGGAGGTGTCGGAGCACCGGGCGCGGGCCAGGGCGGCGGTCGCCGAGGAGCGCACCCGGATCGCCCGCGAGCTGCACGACGTCCTCGCGCACGGCGTGAGCGTCCTCGTGCTCAACGCCGAAGGGACGAAGCTCGCCCGCGACCCCGCCGCCGTCGTCCGGACGCTACAGACGGCCTGTCTGTGGCGACCGCGGACTGAACGCGCGACGAGGTTCGCACAGCTCACTGCTCAATGAGCCTTGTGCTATCCGGTCTCGCGGGCGGGGCCGCGTGGCGATGGAGCGAGGCTCCGGTCAGGCCGTCACGCCCGGCAGAGGGCCGTGATCGCGCCCGTTCGAAGATCCCGCGTGGTGGGCGAACGCGCGATCACAACCCCTGGTCGAACTAAGCGCTCGTCAGGTGAGAGCGAAGGGCGTCGAGCGAGTTGGTGGCACGAGCGAGTCCGAGGTGGTCGAGGTAGTCCCGCGACTCGACGATCAGCCCGTCACGGATCCGGAGGACGATGATGCCCGGCGCGGCCCAGTCCGCGGCGCCGCGGTAGGTGAACTCGCCGATGACCACCTCGGGGTCGGCGGTCTGGTGGACGCGCACGTCCTCGACGCGAAACCCTGCCGGGCCGCTCGACTCCGCCGCTGCGGCGAAGTGCTGCCGGAGTGCTTCGCGGCTGAGCATCGGGGTGTCGCCGAGCGGGGCCAGCGGGTGTCGCACGTCGGTTTCCTCGGCGTAGAACTCGGCCAGCTCGTCGATCTAGGTCGCGGTCGCCGTTCTGCAACCGGCAGGCGCCGTCGAGCAGGGCGCGGAACAGGTCTTCGGGGGTTCGCATCGTGGTCACCCTTCCAAGCGGAGTTTTCACTCCGAATAATACGGAGTCCAAACTCCGGATAGCCACTACAACGTCCACCAGAAGCGGATCATCATCGGCCGCCCGATCCGGCGTGCGCGCTCGGGCGGCACCCGGTTCGCAGGGGGTCCTGGTCAGTGGCGGGGTCGGGCGGGGGTGGCGGGGTCGATGATGGGGCTGCGGATGTGTTCGTAGACGACGCTGGTGCGGACGTCGGCGACTTCCGGGCGTTGGGTCAGGCGGTCGATGACGAAGGCGTAGAGGAACTTGTTGTCGGGGACCGCCACGTGGATGAGGAAGTCCTCGCCGCCTGCCACGACGAACACGCCGACGGTCTCGGGCAGGCGGGCCGCCCATTCGCGGAACGCCTCGATGTTGACGCGGGACGGTGGGCGGACGCGGACGGAGATCAGTGCCTGCACGGGGCGGCCGACCTCCTCCAGGTCGAGGTCGACCAGGAAGCCGCGGATGACGCCGCGTTCGCGCAGCGAGCGGACGCGTTCGAGGGAGGTGGACGGGGAGACGCCGGTTGCGGCGGCCAGTTCGCGGTTGGTGCGCCGTGCGTCGTGCTGCAGTTCCCGCAGGAGCGCCTGATCTAGTTCGTCCAAGTCGGCCATGAGGCCCCTTCTGCCGAATTAAGTTCGACGAGAATACCCGGCTCCGCATTTCGTGCCTAATATCGCCGCATCAGCCCGCACATGTGTGGCGAAGGCCGATTGAAGGAGTCACGTGACCACCGCCGTTGTGCCCGCACTGGAGCCCCACGAGATCCGCACCGACCTGCCGACCCGCAACGCCCGGCTGAAGTGGGTCATGGTCGTGGACACGGCGCTCGGTGCTGGACTGATCGCGAACGCCGCCGTGTGCATGGCGGCGGCCGTCGGGAACGCCATCCCGACGCTGCTCGGGCCGGGCACGACGGACGCGTCGGGCACGCACCACCCCGGCCTGCCGTGGACGGGGTGTTCGATCCTGGCCGGGGACGCGGCGACGGTCGGTGAGATCCGCGCCAAGGCGATGACCAGGGAGGGGTTGCTGGTGGTCGACATGCCCGAGCAGGCGCAGACCAGCCGGGTGTACGACGAGTACCTGGCCGCGGTGGCGAGCACCGAGGCCGCCGACCTGACCTACTACGCGGTGAGCATCGTGGGGCCACGCAACAAGGTGGACAAGCTCGTCGGGAAGTTGTCGCTGCTGCGCTGAACGGCGTGTGCGGCCCGGTTCATGATCGCGGCCCGGTAGGCTGCTCGCCCCCGACTAGTGCGAGGTGCGCGATGCCCGATCGTCCCGCCTGGGTCCCGGACTCCATCAACACCGAGTTGCCCAGCGCCGCCAGGGTCTACGACTACCTGCTGGGCGGTGGGCACAACTTCGCGGTCGATCGGGCCGTGGGCGAGAAGGTGTTGCGGGTGCTGCCGAACGGCGGCCAGATCGCCGGGTCGAACCGGGCGTTCCTGCGGCGGGCGGTCCTGTTCATGATCGAGCAGGGCATCACGCAGTTCCTGGACCTCGGGTCCGGCATCCCGACGGTCGGCAACGTGCACGAGATCGCCCAGCAGGCCGATCCGGACGCGCGCGTGGTGTACGTGGACTACGACGAGGTCGCGGTGACGCACAGCGAAATGCTGTTGCAGGGCAACGAGAACGCGACCGTCGTGGCCGCGGACGCGACGAGGCCGGACCGCGTGCTCTCCGCGCCCGCGGTCCGGAAGATGCTGGACTTCGACCGGCCCGTCGGGCTGCTCATGGTGGCCGTGCTGCACTTCGTGCCGGACGAGAAGAAGCCGCACGACGTGCTGACCCAGTACTTCGACACGCTGCCGGCGGGCAGTCTGGTCGCGCTGTCGCACCTCACGGCCGACGGCAAGCCGGACGAGATGGCCGAGGTGGTGGAGGCGATGAAGAACAGCCGCGACCCG
>DATMCA010000750.1:0-5944 GCA_035559015.1 Umezawaea sp.
GACGGTGTCCAACCCGTCCGGCAACGACGAGATCAACGACGACAACCGGGCCCGCCCCAGCACGTCCCACAACTCGGCCTCGGTGGCGGACTCCCTGGCCAGCAACAGGTTCGACCGGATCGACTCGTGGAACAGGTGGCCGTCCTGCGTCACCATCCCCAGCGTCGCCCGCACCGACGCGGCGCTCAGGTCCCGGACGTCCTGGCCCCCCAACCGGACACTCCCCGAGTCCACGTCGTACAACCGGGCCGCGAGCTGCGCGATGGTCGACTTGCCCGCGCCCGACGACCCCACCAGGGCCACCATCTGACCGGGTTCGACCCGGAACGACACGTCGTGCAGCACGTCCACCCCGCCGCGGGCGTCCAGCGACGCGACCTCCTCCAGCGACGCCAGCGAAACCTTGTCCGCGGAGGGGTACCCGAACGTCACGGACGAGAACTCCAGGCCCACGGGCCCGTCCGGAACCGGGACGGCGTCCGGCTTCTCCGCGATCAGCGGCTCCAGGTCCAGCACCTCGAACACCCGCTCGAACGACACGAGCGCGCTCATCACCTCGACCCGCGCGCTGGCCAACGCCGTCAACGGCGAGTACAACCGCGTGATCAGCAGGGCCAGCGCCACCACCGCGCCGGGCTCCAACGCCCCTCGCAGGGCGAAGAACCCGCCCAGCCCGTACACCAGCGCGAGCGCCAGCGAGGACACGATCGTCAAAGCGGTCAGGAACACCGTCTGCACCATCGCCGACCGCACCCCGATGTCCCGCACCCGCCGGGCACGGGTCGCGAACTCGGCCGACTCCCCGGCGGGGTTGCCGAACAGCTTGACCAGCGTCGCGCCGGGAGCCGAGAACCTCTCGGTCATCTGCGTGCTCATGGCGGCGTCGTGGTCGGCGGCCTCCCGCTCCAGCGCCGCGAGCCTGCCGCCCATCCGGCGGGCGGGGAGGACGAACACGGGCAGCAGCACGAGGGCCAGGAGCGTGATCTGCCAGGAGATCCCGACCATCACCACGAGGGTCAGCAGCAGCGTCACGAGGTTGCCGACCACACCGGACAGCGTGTCGCTGAACGCCCGCTGGGCCCCGATCACGTCGTTGTTCAACCGGCTCACCAGCGCCCCGGTCCGCGTGCGGGTGAAGAACGCGACCGGCATCCGCTGGACGTGGTCGAACACGGCGGTCCGCAGGTCGAGGATCAGGCCCTCACCGATGCTCGCCGACATCCACCGGGACAGCAGCCCGATCCCGGCCTCCACGACGGCGATCACGGCGATCAGCCCGGCCAGCGCGACCACGAGGTCCAGGGGGCCGCCGTCGTTGACGGCGGTGACGATCCGCCCGGCGATCACGGGTGTTGCCACGGTGAGGACGGCGGCGAGGACGCTCAGCACCAGGAAGCGGACCAGCCGGGAGCGGTGCGGTGCGGCGAACCGGGCGATGCGCCTCACGGTCGCCTTGGAGAACGGTCGGCTGTCCTGGGCGTTCATGACGTGGTGCAACGACATCCACGCGGTGACATCCATGCTCATGCGGCCGACGGTAGGACCTCGGGTTAGGTCGAGGTCAACCGAAGCGGGGCCCTACAGCGCAGGACCCCACAACGCGGTGTGGGCCCGCACTCCCCTTGGAGTACGAGCCCACAACTTCACGAACAGATCAGACGGTGCGGACCTGCTGGGCCTGCGGGCCCTTCTGGCCCTGGCCGATCTCGAACTCCACGCGCTGACCCTCGTCGAGGGACTTGAAACCGCTGCCCGTGATCTCCGAGTAGTGGACGAAGACGTCAGGACCGCCACCGTCCTGCTCGATGAAGCCGAAGCCCTTTTCGCCGTTGAACCACTTAACAGTGCCCTGCGCCATGCGACTAACTCCTTGTAAGCCTGAGTCAGGTCCTCACGACGAGGAACCCTGATCTCTCCCGGTATCTTGCCACGTCCTGGCCGGTTTTGCGCTGTCGTACTCGAAGAAGCGGGCTAAATCACGTTGTTCGTCCTGGTCAGGGCCATATTTTTGGGTCGGGCCCGAGCGATTTTCGGGCCCTTCGAGGCTCATTTTCGTGGCTGGGCCACCTGTTCGAGTGAACTGGACGCCCGAAGTGGCCACGATGAAACTTCGAGGCATGATGTGATGTGAATCACATATTTTCTAGTTTCGTCAGGAAAAATAGTCGAAAATTCACGTCTTCACGCCACGTCGATCACCAGCGCGGTCGCGTTGTCCGTGCCCCCGGCCCGCAGGGCGGTCGCCACGAGCAGCGCCGAGGTCGTGCCGGGGTCGCCCGCCCCGGCCACGATCAGCCGGAAGCCCTCGGCCGTGAGCCGCCCGTGGACGCCGTCCGAGGTGAGGACGAGCCTGCCCGCGCCGCGGGGGGCGTGCGCCAGCCCGATGGTGGCGGGCTTGCTCAACCGGACCGAGTTGGTCACGACGTGCTCCATCCGCGGCGTCGGCGTCTGCCCGTGGCCGCGGAAGTACTCGGCCACCGTCTGGTCCGTCGTCAGCCGGGTCAGCGCCGTTCCGTCCCAGAAGTACGCCCGCGCGTCACCCGCCCACGCCACCGTGAAGCCGCCGCCGAGCCGAGGGGCGGCGGTCACCAGCACCGCGTCGCCCGCCAGGTGGTGCTCGTCGTCGGGCAGCCACGCCTCCAGCGCCGCGCGCGCCGCCGACACGGCTCGCCCCGCTCCGAGGCGCGCCGCTTCCCGCGCCGCGGCCTCCGCCGCCAGCCTGGCGGCCCTGCCCGCGTCCTCGGAGTCGCCGATGCCGTCCGCGACGGCGAACGCCAAGCCGCCCGAGGCGGGGTCCCGGTAGGCCGCCGAGGCGTCCGCGTTGTGGCTCCGCCGTCCCCGCTCGCTGCACGTCCCGCTGGTCAACCGGACCGGCCGCGGCGCCTGTTCCACCAGCATGGCGTCCTCCTCGTCGTTCGCTCTGCCTCCATGAAGCCCGACGAACCGAAGAAACTCCCCAGAACCACCTGTCAAGACGCTGAGAAACCACCTACTTCCAGGGGTTTCTGCGGCCGGGACCGATCGCTACGGTTTCGCTCGCACGGCACGCTGCCGGCCGACCGAGGGGTGGAGCAGATGAGGTCCAAACGGAAGCAAGTGACCAGAGCGGTGATCGCGGTGGGCGTCAGCTCCGCCGTCGTACTCGGGCTCAACGCACCGGTCTCCACCGCTGCGGAGAACGTCCTGCGCGCCGACCGCGCGGTGGCCCGTTCCTGCTTCGCGGGCGTTCTCCCAGCCCGCACGGCCGGAGTGGACCGCCGCGAGGTCACGTCCACAGTGGACGGACTCGTGCAGGCGAGGCTGGCCGCCAAGGACGGCGGCTCCGGCGACTGGGACGTCGCCGTGTTCGACAAGGCCGACGGCAAGCTGGTGGCGGCGTCGACCGCGCTCGGCTCCCGCGAACTGGCCGAGAGCTTCGTGACCAAGGGTCAGCAGCTCGTGGTCCAGGGCTGCCGGTACGCGGGCGACGCGCGCTCGGTCGTGCTGGGCGTCGACTTCCTCGCGCTCACCCCGCAGGGCACGCCCACCCCCGGCGTGACCGCCGACGTCGCCCCCGAGCAGGCCGAGCTGGTCCGCGTGACCACGGCCGACCAGCAGGACAAGAACAAGCTGCTCGGCCTCGGCCTGGACGTGACGGAGAAGGCCGACGCCACCGGTGTCGACGTCGTCATCGCGGGCGAGGCCGACCGCGAAGTGCTGCGCAAGAGCGGTTTCCGCTTCGAGGTGCTGAACCCCGACCTGTCCGCGACCTCCCGCGAGAACGCGCGCAAGGACGTCGAGTTCGCCGCGAAGACCCCGCGCACCGAGCTGCCGTCGGGCCGCACGAGCTACCGGCACCTGTGGGAGTACAACTACGAGATGAAGGAGGTGGCGCGCAAGAACCCGAAGCTGGTGCGCGCCTTCACCCTCCCGCACCCCACCGTCGAGGGCATCGACGTCGTCGGCGTCGAGATCGCGACCAACGTCGCCAACACGGCCGACGGCAAGCCGGTCAACCTGCTGATGGCGACGCACCACGCCCGTGAGTGGCCGTCGGCCGAGCACGCGATGGAGTGGATCTACGAGCTGGTCGACGGCTACACCCACGACCGGGAGATCCGCGGCCTCGTCGAGCGCACCCGCAACATCATCGTCCCGGTGGTCAACGCCGACGGCTTCAACATCTCCCGCGAGGCCGAGCCCAAGGGCGACTTCAGCCGGTTCGACTACGAGATGAAGCGCAAGAACTGCCAGGCGGGCGACTCGCCCGAGCAGTTCCGCACGGGCGTCTGCAAGGCGAACCCGGCGGGCGCGCAGCGCGGCACCGACCCGAACCGCAACTACGCGGGCTTCTGGGGCGGCGCGGGCGCGGGGACCTCCTGGTCGGGCGAGACCTTCCGCGGCGCGGGCCCGTTCTCCGAGCCGGAGACGCGGAACATCCGCGAACTGGTGTCCAACCGCCAGGTGACGAACCTGATGACCCTGCACACCTACTCCAACCTGGTGCTGCGCGTCCCCGGCGTCTTCGGCACCCGGCCGCCGCTGGACGAGCCGCTGAACAAGGCGCTCGGCGACCTCATGGCGTCCCGCAACGGCTACACCAGCCAGCCCTCGTGGGCGCTGTACGACACCTCCGGCACCACCGAGGACTGGTCGTACTGGGCGACCGGCGGCTACGGCTACACGATGGAGATCGGTCTCGACGGCTTCCACCCGCCGTACGCCACGGGTGTCGTCGCCGAGTACCTCGGCCAGGCCCCGGCGCAGGGCGCGGGCAAGGGCGGCAACCGCGCCGCCTTCCTCGACATGCTGAGGAACGCGGCCACCCCTGAGGCCCACTCGACGCTGGTCGGCACCGCGCCGCGCGGCTACGAGCTGGCGCTGCACAAGTCGTTCCAGACGCCCACGTCGCCCGTCCGCCAGCCGGACGGCACGACCGCGCCCGCGATCTACGTGCAGGACACGCTGAACTCCAAGCTCGAAGCCACGGGCGGCAAGTTCACCTGGGCCGTCAACCCGTCGACCCGCCCGTACGTCGCCGGCCGCTACGGCCGCGACCCGCAGGGCCCGGTGCAGCAGACCATCACGCTGCCCAACCCGGCGGGCGTCCCGGCCGAGAACACGAACTACCCGGCCGACCCGACCGCGGAGCGGATCCCCTTCACCGTCAAGGGCATGCCCGAGGTCGACAACGGCAAGGTGTCCGTCACGATCAACTGGGGAGCCCCCACGACGGACTGGGACCTCTTCATCGTCGACGCCGACGGCCAGACGGTCACGTCGTCCGCCGCCGGTGGCACCAACTTCGAGACCGCGACCCTGTTCGACCCGCCCGCGGGCGAGTACACGGCCGTGATCGTGAACTACAGCCAGGCGAACCCGGCGACGCCCGACGACTGGTCCGCGGGCCGTGTCGAGTTCGCCCCGCCGGTCCCCGCGACCTACGGCCCGAAGGAGTCCTACCAGCTCACCTGCAAGGACCGCCGGGGCCGCATCGTCGGTCTGACCGACGTGTTCGTGGACCGCGGCCAGACCGTCGACGTCGGCGCCGTGTGCACCGACTCGGCTCGCGCCACCAAGCAGCGCAAGCGCTAGCCACCCGACGCGGGTCGGGTTCCGGGAACGTCCGGGGCCCGACCCGCGGCAGGTGGGCGATGGTGGCCTCGACGGGGCGTGGGGCTCGGCTCCTCACCTGCCGAGGTCGGGCGTGAGCAACGTCCACACCAGACCGCCGTAGGTCCTCCACACGGCCCCGAACACCAGCGGTGTACCCGACGAGTGAACCTCCCCATGGTTCCCCTGGAAGCCGTGACCCCGCGTGATCATCCCGCGGAGGGGTCAGCAGGTCGGCGGCAGCCAGCCCGGCTCGGTCATCACGTGCTCGGGGGAGACCGTCATGGTGTTCGGCCGCTCCGGAGTGCCGACGCCGTGGCTGAACCCGACCAGCCCGCCGGGGCACACGCGC
>DATMCA010000751.1:0-4521 GCA_035559015.1 Umezawaea sp.
GCGGCCGTTGTTACGAGGCACACATCTGTTCTCCCGCGGTCGTTTCGGGGAATAACGAATGACCGCAAGAATGTGGAACGGCTGTTCAGCGGCGTGGGCTCGCGTTGTTGGGTAATGCGCGCCCGCGTGGTGGGGGAGGAACGTTCGGGGTGCGCTCGAAACGACGCCGGTGTGCGCGTTCGGCCATTGAAGGCCTCCCGTTCGGCCACACTTGCGCCGCGGGACTTCTCGGGTGGGCGTGCGACCACTACGGTCGGCGCCACACCAACGGCTTCGAGATCCTCCAGGGGGTTCGGCGTGTCCGGCGAGTTCGGTGCGGAGGAGTCGGTGGTCGACGGCGAAGCCGTCGAGGAGGGCTTCTCCGAACCCTGGATGGACGAGGGCCTCGGCATGGACGGCGTGTACTGCGTGACGCTGATCCAGGACGTCGCCCCGGACGAGGCGCTGCTCCGCTTCGGCGCGGACGCCGACGCCATCAGCACCTCGACGTGGGCGGAGCTGCTGGAGCGCGCGAACCGCGAGGAGGCCGACTTCGAGGACCACGTCGTCGCCGCGTTCGCCCTCGGCCCGCACACCCTGCTGGTGGAGGACAACGGCTGGGAGGGTGTCCACCGCCCCGACCTGTCCGCGGGCACCTTCGCCGTCTCGTCCTACTGCGGCGTCAACGCCGACACGAACTTCGTCGTGAGCCGCGACGGCGTCGTGCTCGCCTCGCTGGACGAGCTGGAGCCCAGTTCGGCGGAGGGCGCGGACCCCGGTGTGCTCACCGGGGCGCTCGCGGCGATGGGGATCGACGACCCGGTGGCGTTCGACGCCGACGAGGACAACTTCCTCAACGACCTGGAACTGCTGCGCAGGCTCACCGGGATCAACCCCACCGTCGCCGACGTGACCGGCCCGGCGAGGGTGGCGATCATCGTGGGCTAGTCCGCCCGCAGGCGCTTGCGGATCGCTTCGACGGCGTCGGCGAACGCGGTGAACTGCTTGCTCGTCAAGCCGTCCAGGAACAGGTCCCGGACGAGGGCGACGTGGCCGGGGGCCGATTCGCGGAGCTTCTGCCAGCCCGCTTCGGTGAGGCAGGCGATGATCCCGCGCTCGTCGGACTCGCAGGAGCGGCGGCGGACGAGACCGGTCTTCTCCAACTGGGCCACCTGGTAGGTCAGGCCGCTCTTGGACGTGAGCGCGGCGCCCGCCAGCTCGGTCATCCGGAGTTCGCCGCCGGGTGCGGCGGACAGCCGGGCCAGCACCTCGTACTGCGGGTGCGACAGGCCCGCGTCGTCCTTGAGCTGCTGCTCGACGCGGCGGTTGAGGAACGTGCTGACCTCCAGGTAGCCCTCCCAGGTCGCCAGTTCCCTCGCGTCGAGCCACTTCGGTTCCACCATGCGCGGATCCTACCTTATCGTTCAAATTCGAAGCAGTACGTCACCCCAGTTGGATCGAGCGCTTGGCCAGGCCCATCCAGAAGCCGTCGATGACGGTCCGCTGCGACTCCAGGTCGTCGGCCCCGGCGCCGAGCGCGACGAACAGCGGCGCGAAGTGCTCGGTGCGCGGGTGCGCCAGCCGCCACGCGGGCGCCTTGTGCTGGAAGTCGAGCAGGGCGTCGAGGTCCTGCGCCTCCAGGGTGCGCCTGCCCCAGTCGTCGAACTCGGCCATCACGCTCGTGACCTGGCCGCTCGGGCTCAGCGCCCGGAGGTTGTGGGTGAAGAACCCGCTGCCGACGATCAGCACGCCCTCGTCGCGCAACGGGGCGAGCTTGCGCCCGATGAGCATCAGCTCGTTCGGGTCGAGGGTCGGCATGGAGATCTGGAGGACCGGCACGTCGGCGTCCGGGAACATCTCCACCAGCGGCACGTACGCGCCGTGGTCGAGGCCGCGCGTCTCGTCCTGGTGCACGGGGGTCTGGGGGGTGCGCAGCAGCTTGCGGACCTGCTCGGCGAGTTCCGGGGCGCCAGGGCTCGCGTACCGGACCCGGTAGTAGTGCTCGGGGAAGCCGTAGAAGTCGTAGAGCAGCGGGACGGTGGTCGTCGCGCCGATGGTCAGAGGCGCCTCCTCCCAGTGCGCCGACACGACGAGGATGGCCTTGGGCTTCGGCAGGTCCGCCGACCACGCGGCCAGCTCGCCCGGCCAGATCGGGTCGTCGGCCAGGGGTGGGGCGCCGTGGGACAGGTAGAGGGACGGCATGCGGGTCATGACGGACTCCGTGTTGTTGAAATTTTAACTACATGGACCACTGTACGCGTTGGTTCGAACGTGAACAACTGCCGTCCCGGCTACGCTGTTGGGCGATCCCCGAAGCACCAGGAGTTCTCCGTGTCACGCCGCGCCACGCCGTCCACCCGCACGTTCACCGACCACCTCGACGCCGCGCCGGACCGCACGGGCCTGTACGCGGTCGTCGCCGCGCACACCGGCGCCCGGCGCGTGCTGTACCCGGTCAGCTCGCTCGACGTGACGCCGTCCTACACGTGGCCGGACGTGACCTACGTCGACACCGACCAGCGCACCCAGACGGCCTTCGCCGACACCGCGTCCGCGATCCGGCTGGCCGACCAGCACAAGACCTACCAGGGCGAACCGCGCATCCGGTTCCTCGGCGGCGAGTACGACCGGGTGTTCGGAGCGCTGCCGGTCGCGAGCTGGGACCTGCTGCTCTCGCTGCACGCGGGCCCGGTCGGGGCCAACGCCGCGCGCTGCCTCAAGCCCGGCGGCTGGCTGCTCGCCGCGGGGCCCGTGGCCGACCCGGAGTTCGTGTTCGACGCGTCGGTGCTGCTGTCGGTGCGGGGGAAGTACCGCGTGGTCAGCGAAGAGGCGGAACGCCCCGCGGCCCGGCTGTTCCGCCGAGTCTGAACGCCTCGGACGGGTCGACCTCGCCCACGCCGTGCAGCACGTGCGCGAGGACCTCGGCCCCGCGCACCACGCGCGGCCCGGGCCGGTTGAAGTAGGCGGGCCCGTCCAGCACCCACACGTCCGCCAGTTCCGACCACCCCGGCAACGCGGTCAGCACCCCCAGCTCGGCCACCGTCCGCTCCGGCGCCAGCCCGCAGGGGAGCAGCAGCACCACGTCGGGTTCCGCGTCCCGCACCTGCTGCCACGTCATCGGCCGCGTGTGCTCACCCGGCTCCGCCAGCAGCGGCGTCCCACCCGCGGCGGTGATCTGCTCCGGCACCCAGTGCCCGGCGGGCCACAGCGGGTCCAGCCACTCGATCGCCACGACCCGCGGCCGCTCCCGCCCCCGCACCGCCGCCTCCACGGCGGCCAACCGCTCCCGCAGGGCCGCGATCCGGGCGGCGGCCACGTCCGGGCTGCCCAAGGCGTCCCCCACCACCCGCAGGCAGTCCAGCACCTCGTCCAACGTGCGGGGTTCGAGGCTGATCACCCGCGTGTCGCCCTCCAACACCCGCACCGCCTCCGACACGCGCTCGTAGGAGATCGCGCAGACGTCGCACAGGTCCTGCGTCAGCACCACGTCGGGTGCCAGCGAGGCGACCAGGTCGGTGTCGAGGGTGTAGAGCGACGACCCCCGGTGACTGCCGCCGACGGCGTCGGAGATCTCCTTGCTGGACAACGCGTTCGGGTCGAACGACCCACCCGTGACCACCGGCACCACCCCCACCTCCACGGGCCAGTCGCACTCGTGGGTGCGGCCGACCAGGTCCGTCAGGTGGCCGAGTTCGGCGACGAGGTCGGTGGCGGCGGGCAGCAGCGACAGGATCCGCATGGCCGCAATGTAGTCACCGGGACGGGGTCTGGCGGCAGGCCTGCCAAGCGGCAGGGCTCCCATCCGGAGATCTGCCCCAGGCACCCCGGAGGACGGTCCTAATCCTCCGGAGCCGCCGGAACGGCCAGTGCCAGGGCCAGCGCGGCGGCGCTGACCTCGCGGATCACGTGTTCCGCCTCGGTCCACGTCGGCTGGAAGGTGTGGCCGCACTCGATGGTGAAGCCGTGGACCTTGGTCTTCGTCGGGTCGGTGAAGTGGCGGCTGAAGGCGTAGTCGTCGCTCGCGCCCGAGGTCGGGTAGAGGCCGTAGGCCTGTTCGACGGGGTAGTCGTCGTCGCGCACGGCCTTGACCGCGTCGTGCATCCGCCGGGACAGGGCGGTGATCGTGCCGAGGTCGGCGGGGGTGATGTACTCGCCGTACGCGGTGTCGCGCGGGCGGCCGCGTTCGCCGTCGAAGCGCCGGTCGAGGAACGTCTGCTCGGCGCGGGTGGACTGGTTCTCGTCGCTGCCCCAGGAGTGCAGGATGACCGGGACTGCGCTGTGGACGTCCACCAGCACGCGGATGTCGGGCCGGGAGTCCAGCAGCCACACGACGTTGCGCGTCTCCGGCTCGGACGCCGCCGCCGGCCCGCGGTACACCTGCCGGTCGCACGGGTCCGCGGACGTGCTGACGCGGGAATCCGGGGCGAACGCGACCAGGTGGTCCCAGAGGAAGTCGAAGTTGCGGTTGACGTCGACACCGACGCAGCCCTTCGGGTGGGGGCGGCGGTTCTTGCGCCACAACGGGTCCGCGGTCTGGCTGTG
>DATMCA010000752.1:0-4844 GCA_035559015.1 Umezawaea sp.
GCGAGAAGCTCCGGCCGGGCGACGTGGCCGGACGGGATGGCGGCGAGGAGTTCGTCGTCGTGCTGGCCGACACAGGGCTCGCGCAGGGGGTCTCCATCGCGGAGCGCATCCGCGAAGCCATCGCCGAGGCGGCGGTGTCCACTACGGACAAGCACCGCAACACCGTGACCCTGCGCGGCCGGGCGCTGCCGGCGGGCGACGAGGACGGCCCGGACGTGCGGTCGATCTCGGCGTCGATCGGGGTCGCGGTCGTGCCGGACAACGGCGACAGCCTGGCGCTCGCTCAGCACAGCGCCGACGCCGCGCTCTACGCGGCGAAGGAGAACGGCCGCAACCAGGTGCGGGTGGCCGGTCTGGACATCGGTTCGGCCGCGACGCGCCTGCCGGTGCCGCTGCCCTCGCCGCGCACCGACCACCAGGTCGTGTCGGTGGACGACTCGCAGGTCAGCCGCTCGGCGTGAGTCAGGCCGCGACGGCCACCCGGCGACTGCCGATGCGGCGGACGCGAACCCCGCCGACGACCCGGCAGCCGACGTAGATCGCGAACGAGATCGCCGTGACGAAGGCGCTCACGGGCAGGCCGGGGGCCAGCGACAGCACGATCCCGCCGAGCACGGCCACCTCGGCGAACACGATCGACAGCAGCGTCGCCCGGCCGGGGCTGGACGTGACGCGGCACGCGGCCGCGGCGGGCGTGATCATCAGGGCCAGCACCAGCAGCGCGCCGACGATCTGCACGCTCAGCGCCGTGGCGATGCCGACCAGCACGGCGAACACCGGCGTCAGCACCCGCACCGGCACGCCGCGCGCGGCGGCCACGTCGGGGTCGACGCTGGCGAACAGCAGCGGCCGGTAGAGGAACGCGAGCACGACGAGCACCAGGGCCGCCATGCCGACCAGCTGCCACACGTTGTCCGCGGCCACGCCGAACGGCTGCCCCACCAGGAGGCCGAACTTGGTCGTGGCACGGCCGTCGTAGAGGGCCAGGAACAGCACGCCGAGCCCCAGTCCGAACGCGAGCACCGCGCCGATCACCGAGTCCCGTTCGGAGTCCTTCTGGCTGAGCAGGCCGAGCAGCAGGGCGGCCAGCACCGCGCCGCCGACGGCGCCGTAGCCGACGCTGACGCCGAGCAGCAGCGCCGCGGCCCCGCCGGTGAAGGCGAGCTCGCTGGTGCCGTGGACGGCGAACGACATCTTGCGCGTCACGACGAGCGGCCCCAGCGCGCCCGCGAGGAGGCCGAGCACGGCCCCCGCGATCAGCGCGCGGTGCACGATGTCGAGCGACAGCAGTTCGAGCGTCGTGGCCGGGTCGAAGAAGGTGTCCATCAGCTCTCATCCACGACGTGGTGCGGCTGGTCCTCGCAGAGCTTGCCGGTGGCGCCGACGACCAGGACCTGGTCGCGCACCCGCACGACGTCGACCGTGGTCCCGTACAGCTCCGACAGGGTCTCCGACGTCATGACCTCGCTCGGCGGGCCGATCCGGAAGCGACCGTCCACCAGGTACAGGACCCGGTCGACGAGCGGCAGGACCGGGTTGATCTCGTGCGTGACGAACAGGACCGCGGTGTCGGCGGCCCTGCGTCGGGTGTCGATCAGGTCGCTCACGACGCGCTGGTGCGCGAGGTCCAGCGACAGCAGCGGCTCGTCGCACAGCAGCACGCGCGGGTCGCCGACCAGCGCCTGGGCGACCCGCAGCCGTTGCTGCTCACCGCCGGAGAGCAGGCCGATCGGGGCGTCCGCGTAGTCCGTGGCGCCGACGGCGGCCAGCACTTCGTCCACGCGGGCCCTGCGCTCCTTGCGGCCGCGCAGGCCGAGCCCCCACCGGTGCCCGTCCAGGCCGAGGCCGACGAGGTCGCGTCCGCGCAGCGTCAGCGTGGGGTCGAGCGAGCGCTGCTGCGGGACGTACCCGATCTCGCGGTTGCCCCGGCCCGGTGGCCGGCCCGCGATCTCGACGTCCCCGCCGGACAGCGGCTGGAGGCCGAGCAGCACCCGCATGAGGCTGGTCTTGCCGGAGCCGTTCGGGCCGAGGACGGCGAGGAACTCGCCCGGCTGGACGTCGAGGTCGAGTCCGTCCCAGAGCACGCGCCTGCCGTAGGCGAGGGCGGCTCCGCGCAGCGAGACCGCTCCGCGCGGCTGCGCGGGGCGGTTCGCCGGTGTCACGTCGGTGGTGGTCGACGGTGCGGTCGTCATGGCGTCATTTCTTGCTGAGGGCGGCGGACAGCTCGTCCACCTGCTTCGTCATCCAGTCAAGGTATCCGGAAACCCCGGCGGGCAGCGTCTCGGTCACCCCGACGACGGGGATGCCCGCGGTCCCGGCGCCGGAAACGAGCTGCTGGGTGACGCTGTTCTCGGTCTGGGTGTTGTTCACCAGCGCGTTGACCTGCTTGCCGGTGATGAGGCCGGTGGTCTCGGTCAGCGCGGCGACCGGGACGTCGGTCTCGTTCTCGATGGCCTCGCTGAACGCGGCGGGGGTGGCGTCGGTGACGCCCGCGGCTTCGAGCAGGTAGTGCGGGACCGGCTCGGTGACGACGACCTTGCTGCCGGGGTGGTCGGCGCCGAGCTTGGTGACCGCGGTGCCGAGTTCGCCGAGCTTGTCGTCGAACGCCTTGGCGTTGGCGGTGAAGGTGTCCTTCCGGTCCGGCGCGGCGGCGGAGAGTTCCTCGGCGACCTTGTCGGCGACCTTCTTGACGGTGGGCAGGTCGTACCAGACGTGCTCGTTGGTGCCGTCGGCCTTGCCGGACAGGCCGAACGCGTCGACCTGCTTCGCGCCGTCCGCGCCGGAGTCGCCGATGAGCTTGGTGAAGAAGTCGTCGTAGCCGCCGCCGTTGAACACGACCAGCTTCGCCTTGCCGAGCGCGGCCACGTCGGCGGGCTTGCTCTCGTAGGAGTGCGGGTCGGCCGACGGGTCGTCGATGATCGAGTGGACGGTCACGGCGTCGCCGCCGACGGCCCGCACGACGCTGCCCCAGACGTTGGTGGACGCCACGACGGCGACCTTGCCGTCGGCCGCCGCGGGGGTGTCGGCACCGCTGCCGCAGGCGGTGAGGGCGAGCAGGGCGGCGGCGACCACCGCGCCCGCACGGAGGTGACGCAGCGTCATCAGTGAACTCCTCGACGGGGTGAAGATTTGGGTATGGAAACCGTTGTCGAGTTCATCTTAGAACGGACCGCGACCATCTTGTCCACTGACCCACATGCGACGAAGGCCACCCGTCCTCGAACGGGTGGCCTTCGTCGGTACTGCGGGAGGGTCAGTCGGTGAGGCGGTCGCCGCTCTCCGGGTGGAACAGGTGGATCTCGCTGGCGTCACGCACAGCGACCTTGACCTCCTGGCCGAGCGTGGGCGGCGTGCGGCCGTCGACGCGGACCACGAAGCGCTCGGACGAGTCGCCGATGCGGACGGCGCCGTGCACGAGGGCGTCCGCGCCGAGCTCCTCGACGAGTTCCACGGTCATCGCCAGACCGTCCTCCGTGGACGACGACGGGATGATGCCGAGGGCCTCCGGGCGGATGCCGAAGGTGATCTCCGACAGGCTCTTGCCGGACGCGGCGTCGAGCGCGGCACGCGGCAGCGGCACCACGATGCCGTCGAGCTTCGCGCCCTCGGCGGTCAGCGGGACGGTCTTCAGGTTCATCGCGGGCGAACCGATGAACCCGGCCACGAACGCGTTGGCGGGCTTGTCGTACAGCGCGCGCGGGGTGTCGCACTGCTGGAGCAGGCCGTCCTTGAGGACCGCCACGCGGTGACCCATGGTCATGGCCTCGACCTGGTCGTGCGTCACGTAGATCGTGGTCGTGCCGAGGCGCTGCTGGAGGGCCGCGATGTTCGCGCGGGTCTCGACGCGCAGCTTCGCGTCCAGGTTGGACAGCGGCTCGTCCATGAGGAACACGGCGGGCTCGCGGACGATCGCGCGGCCCATCGCGACGCGCTGGCGCTGACCACCGGAGAGCGCCTTCGGCTTGCGGTCCAGGTACTTGGTGAGGTCGAGCAGCTTCGCCGCCTCGCCCACCTTCTCCTTGATCTCGGCCTTGTTGACGCCGCGCAGCTTGAGCGCGAAGCCCATGTTCTCGGCCACCGTCATGTGCGGGTACAGCGCGTAGGACTGGAACACCATCGCGATGTCGCGGCCCTTCGGGGGGACGTTGGTGACGTCCTTCCCACCGATCTCGATGGCGCCCTCGTCGATGTCCTCCAAGCCGGCGAGCATCCGCAGCGCGGTGGACTTGCCGGAGCCGGAGGGGCCCACCAGGACCAGGAACTCGCCGTCGGCGACGTCCAGGGACAACTCGTCCACCGCGCGGACCGGCGGGTTGCCGGAGAAGATCCGCGAAGCCTTGACGTACGCGACCTCAGCCATGTGACGCACCTTTCGCAATCCAAGCGTTGGTGTTGAAGGTATGGATTGCAAGCGCTTACGGGAATGGGGGGATTGGTCTAGTTCCCGGGGTCTTGGTTCTTGTTGGCGGGAACTGTCGGACCTTGGTCGTAGTGTGTGTGTCGGGGGGTTCTCACTTGCGGGGGACGTCTGTTTTGCGATGTCACGGGGGGGGTGTGGGGTGGCCCCGTGGTCGAACCCCGATGGCGCCAGTGTCTCCATGGCCCGCTGGTCTTGTCAAGGCGGGAAAGATGCCTTGACAAGACCAGCGGGCCATGAGGTGCGCTAAAACATCGGGGTCCGGCCGGGGGGAAGGGTTGGAAGAGCAGGCTGGTTGCGTTGCGTCGTTGGTGCGGTTGGGGCCGGGGGCCGGATAGGGCCGGTTGGCACGGAGGTCTTGTTTGGGCCGGGGGCCGGTCAGGTTCAGTTGGTCACGGGGTCGTGTTGGGGCCGGGGGCCGGTTGCG
>DATMCA010000753.1:0-8673 GCA_035559015.1 Umezawaea sp.
ACCCGCACGCCCACCCCGGTCGGGGCTCCGAGCGCGGTCACCGTCGAGCAGGTCAGCCAGGTCAGCGCGACCACGGTCGCGCTGCGGCTGAGTTGGACGAGGGCAACCGACGCCGTCCGCCAGTACCGCGTGTACCGGCGGAACACCGACGGCACCAGGACGTTCCTCGGCGGCACCCCGAACGACGCCTACTACGTCCCCGCGGTCGCGAAGGCCCCGGACGAGGCGATCACCCTGGAGGTGGTCGCCGTGAGCGAGGCGTTCGCCACCTCTGCGGCGGGCGAGGTCACCGTGCCGTGAGGGTCTCGGCGACCGGGACCCGCTGCCGCTTGAGCGGCACGATCAGCGGCGTCCCGGTCTCCGGGTCCGGCACCACCCGGCACGGCAGGCCGAACACGTCCTCGACCAGCTCCGCCGTCACGATCTCCGACGGGTCTCCCTGGGCCACGATGCCCTCGCCGGGTTTCATCGCGATCAGGTGGGTCGCGTAGCGGCACGCCTGGTTGAGGTCGTGCAGCACGGCGACCAGCGTGTGGCCGTTCTCCTCGTGCAGGTCGGCGCACAGGTCGAGCACCTCGACCTGGTGGGCGATGTCGAGGAACGTCGTGGGCTCGTCGAGCAGCAGGATCGCGGTCTCCTGCGCCAGCACCATCGCGAGCCACACCCGCTGCCGCTGGCCGCCGGACAGCTCGTCGAGCAGCCGGTCGGACAGCTCCAGCACGTTGGTCAGCCGCATCGCCTCGGTGACCACGGACTCGTCCTGCTCGGACCACTGCTTGAGCAGCCGCTGGTGCGGGTACCGGCCGCGCGCGACCAGTTCGCCGACGGTGATGCCGCCGGGCGCGACGGACGTCTGCGGCAGCAGGCCGAGCCTGCGCGCCACCTCCTTGGACCGGTAGGTCGAGATGACCTCGCCGTCCAGGTACACCGCGCCCGACTTCGGCTTCAGCATCCGCGCCAACGCCTTGAGCAGCGTCGACTTGCCGCACGCGTTCGGGCCGACGATGACCGTGAACGAGCCGTCGGGGATGACGACGCCGAGCCCCTCGGCGACCGTGCGCTCGTCGTAGGCGAGCGTGAGGCCCTCCGCACGCAGTCGCGTCATCGTGCGATACCCCTTCGCCATTCGTACCCCAGCAGCCAGATCAGGTAGAGCCCGCCGATGGCGCCGGTCGCGATGCCGACCGGGAGCTGGGCGGGCGAGAACAGCCGTTGCACCGCGAGGTCGCCCGCCGTGAGCAGCAGCGCGCCCATCAGCGCCGCCGGGACCAGGCCGACGCCCGACGACCGGGTGAGCCTGCGGGCCAGCTGCGGCGCGGCCAGCGCGAGGAACGACACCGGCCCGGCCGCGGCGGTCGCCACGGCGGCCAGTCCGACGCTGATCGCGATCAGCGCGAGCCGGGTGCGCTCGGAGTCGACGCCGAGCCCCTTCGCGGTGGCGTCGCCCATCTCCATCAGCGCCAGCCGACGGCCGAGGTACAGGGCCGGCGGCAGCAGCACGGCGACCGCGAGGCCCACCACCCGCACGTGGTCCCAGCCGCGGCCGTTGAGCCCGCCGACCTGCCACGCCTGCGCGGCGATGGCGTCGGTCAGCGACGCGCGGGTGACCAGGTACTTGTTCAGCGACAGCATGATGAAGCTGATCCCGATGCCGATGAGGATCAGCCGGAAGCCCTGCACGCCCCGCTTGAACGCCAGCAGGTAGACCACGACCGCGGTCGCCACGCCGCCGACCAGCGCGCCCGCGCCGATCTGGACCATGCTGCCGTCGACCAGGACGATCACCAGGATCGCACCGGTCGCCGCGCCCTGGGTGAACCCGATGATGTCCGGGCTCGCGAGGGGGTTGCCGGACAGGCTCTGCAGGATCCCGCCGCTGACCGCGAGCGCGGCCCCGACGAGGATCCCGGTCACGAGCCGGGGCAGCCGCAGCGTGAGCACGATGAAGTCCGACGCCCCGTCGCCCCGGCCGATCAGGGACTTCGTCACCTCGGCGACGGTCAGCTCGAAGTCTCCGCTGGTCAGCGTGACGAGTCCGATCCCGACCACGGCGACCAGCAGCACGAGCGACACCAGGACCGTGCGCTCGGCGAACCGGAAGGAGACCTGCCCGGTCCGGACCACCCGGCCGCGGACCGCCTTCACCGGCGCGCTCACAGCTCCGCCAGCTTCCGGCGGCGGCACAGGGCGATGAAGACGGGGGCGCCGATGAACGCCGTCACGATGCCCACCTGGAGTTCGGAGGGGGCGATGACCACGCGGCCCACGACGTCCGCGCCGATCAGCAGGATCGGGGCCAGCACCAGCGAGTACGGCAGCACCCACCGCTGGTCGGACCCGGCGATCATCCGGGCCACGTGCGGGATGGTCAGGCCGATGAACGCGATGGGGCCCGCTGCGGCCGTGGCCGCGCCGCACAGCAGCGTGACGGCGAGCGCGCCGAGCGCGCGGGTGCGGCCGAGGTTCGCGCCCAGCGCCTTGCCGGTCTGGTCGCCGAGGGCCAGCACGTTGAGGGACCTGGCGAGGCCGAGGGCGAGCACGACGCCGACCAGGATGAACGGCGCGACCTGCGCGACGGCGTCCATCTTGCGACCCGCCAGCGCGCCGACGTCCCAGAAGCGGAAGGCGTTGAACGCCTGCGTGTCCAGGACCAGCACGGCCGAGACGAACGCCACCAGCACGGCGGTGACGGCCGCTCCCGCGAGCACGAGCCGTTCCGGGGTGGCGGCGGACCGGCCGGACGAGCCCAGGACGTAGACGACGACCGAGGCAGCGGCGGCGCCCGCGAAGGCGAACCAGATGTAGCCGGTGACGGTCGTGACGCCGGTGAACGCGATGGCGACCACGACCGCGGCCGAGGCGCCCATCTCGACGCCGAGCAGGCCGGGGTCGGCCAGCGGGTTGCGGGTCAGCGCCTGCATCAGCGCGCCCGCCAGGCCGAGCGCCCCGCCGACGAGCAGGCCCATCAGGCCGCGCGGGATGCGCAGGTCGTGGATGATCACGGCCTCGTTGGAGCCGTCGTTGTGCAGCAGGACCCGCCAGGTCTCGCCGAACGGGATGGCGCGCGAGCCGACCCACAGGCTCAGGACGAACACGAACACCAGCACGGCCACGGCGATCAGCAGACCCACCGCGCGGACCACGTGGCTGGTGCCACCTCGTGGCCGGACCTCCACCGCGGTGCCCACCGCATCTCCCCTGTGTCGAAGCCGACCTCCTGACCGTCGGCCAGATTAGCGTAGCCTTACCTACCGTCCCGTTTGGCCGTCCAATTGCATGGGGTGGGTTAGTGCGCGCCGGAGAACCTACGGGTCGCGACGTCCTGAAGTCCGCGATCAAGGGCCAGTGGCGCAACGTCACCGCGGCGTCGATAGCCGGAGCGGGGCACCAGGCGGGCGAGGCGCTCGTGCCGGTGATCATCGGTGTGGTGATCGACCGCGCGGTGTCGACCGGCGCGACCGCCGAACTGGTGTGGTGGCTGGTGGCGCTCGGCGTGGTGTTCGCGGTGCTGTCGTTCAGCTTCCGCATCAGCCTCCAGGCCGGTGAACTGGCCTCCGAGCGGGCGGCGCACGCGTTGCGCCTCCGGCTGACCGAGCGCGTGCTCGACCACCGCGGCGGAGCCGAGACCGGCAGGCTCGCCGGCGGTCTGGTCACCATCGCGACCAGCGACGCGCTGCGCGTCGGCCACGTGAACCGCGCGCTCCCCACGGCCGTCGCGGCGGGCACCGGACTGCTGGTCGGCGCCGTCGCGCTGCTGCGGGTCTCCGTGGTACTGGGGCTGGTCGTGCTCATCGCCACCCCCCTGCTGCTGGGACTCGCGCACGTGCTCGGCAAGCCGCTCGAACGGCGCAGCGAGGCCGAGCAGGAACGGGCCGCGAACGCGTCCGGCATCGCGGCCGACCTGGTCGCGGGCCTGCGCTCGCTCAAGGGCATCGGCGCCGAGCGCGCCGCCGTCGACCGCTACCGCGGCACCAGCCGGGGCTCGAAGGACGCGGCCATCCGCTCGGCCACCGCGCAGGCGTTCCTGGACGGCTCGATGCTCGCCGTCACCGGGCTGCTGCTGGCGCTGATCGCGCTGGTCGGCGGCACGCTGGCGGCCGACGGCTCCATCACGATCGGCGAACTGGTCGCCGCCGTCGGCCTCGCCCAGTTCCTGCTGTGGCCGCTGAACGTCATCTCGTGGGTCAACGGCGCGTTCGCCATGGGCCGGGCGTCGGCCGACCGGATCGCCTCGGTGCTCTCCGCGCCCTCCGCCGTGGAGGCCGGGTCCGCCGACGTGGCCACCCCGGTCGCGGGCGGCCTCCGCCTGCGCGGCCTCACGCACGGCACGCTGCGCGGCGTCGACCTCGACATCGCGCCGGGCGAACTGGTCGGCGTCGTGGCGGCCGACCCGGCGGACGCGACCGCGTTGCTGCACTGCCTGTCCCGTGAGGTCGACCCGACGTCGGGGTCCGTGGAACTGGACGGCGTCGCGCTGTCCACAGTGGACCCGGCACGGGTGCGGGCCGCCATCCTCGTGGCCGCCCACGAGGCGGACCTGTTCTCCGACACCGTGGTGGACAACATCCGTGCGGTGTCGGCGAAGCGGTCGGACGTCGACCTGGCGATGACCGCCGCGGCCGTGGACGAGGTCGTCGAAGCCCTGCCGCAGGGCGCCGACACGGTCGTGGCCGAACGCGGCCGTTCGCTCTCCGGCGGGCAGCGCCAACGGGTCGCGCTCGCCCGCGCCCTGGCCGCCGCGCCGCCGGTGCTGGTGGTGCACGACCCGACGACCGCGATCGACGCCGTCACGGAGATGGCGCTGGCGAAGGGGATCCGCGAGATGCGCCTGGGCCGGACCACCGTCGTCGTGGCGACCAGCCCGGCGCTGCTCGCGGTGGCGGACCGGGTCGTCGTGCTGACCGGCGGCGAACTGACCGCCGAGGGCACGCACGCGTCCCTCGTGGCGCACGCCGACTACCGCGCGGCGGTGCTGTCGTGACCACCGGATCCGGGGCCCACCGCGAACTCCTCCCCACCGCGAGCGCCGCGCAGACCTGGGCCGCCGTCCGGGCGATGCTGCGCGAGCGCCGCGCGCTCACCGCAGCCACGATCGCCGTGCTGCTCGCGGGCACCGGCGTGGGCCTGGCCACCGCGCCGCTGCTGGGCGACATCGTCGACCTGGTCGCCACCCGGCAGCCGTCGAGCGCGATCACCACCCCCGTCGTGCTGCTGGCGCTGGTCGCCGTGGCCCAGGGCGCCGCGACCGCGGCGGGCGCGGCGCTGATCTCCCGGCTCGGTGAGGGGATGCTGGCGCAGCTGCGCGAGCGGTTCATCGACCGCGCGCTGAACCTGCCGTTGGAGCAGGTCGAGCGGGCCGGATCCGGTGACCTGACCGCACGGGTCACCGGTGACGTCACGAAGATCGCCGAAGCCGTCCGGCAGGCGCTGCCGCTGATGGCCCGGTCCGCGCTGACGATCGTGCTGACGCTGGGCGCGCTGGCCGTGCTGGACTGGCGGTTCGCGCTCGCCGTGCTCGTCGCCGCGCCCGTGCAGGTCCTCACGCTGCGCTGGTACGGCCGCAACGCCAAGACCATGTACGGCGCCGAGCGGATCGCGATCGGCGAGCAGCAGCAACAGCTCCTGGAGACCATCGGCGGCTCGTCGACCGTGCGCGCCTTCGGGTTGGCCGACGACCACGTGCGGCGCGTGACCGAGCGGTCGAGCCACGCCGTGGGGATGACCATGCGGTGCATCCGGCTGCTGGGCGGCTTCTTCAGCAGGCTCAACCTGGCCGAGTACGTGGGCCTGTCGGCGTTGCTGATCACCGGCTTCTTCCTCGTGGGCGGCGGCACCGCCACCATCGGCACCGCCACGGCCGCCGCGCTGTACTTCCACAGCCTGTTCAACCCGATCAATGCCGCCCTGTCGCTGGCCGACGACGCCCAGTCCGCCGCCGCCAGCCTGTCGCGGCTCGTCGGCGTGGCGGACCGGCCCGCGACGTCGACCGAAGCGGGTCAGGTGCCGACCGACACGACCGTCAAGGTCTCCTCCGTCGGCCACGCCTACGAGACCGGCCACGACGTCCTGGACGACATCACCCTCGACGTGGCGCCCGGCGAACGGGTCGCGCTGGTCGGCGCGAGCGGCGCGGGCAAGACCACCCTGGCCAAGCTGATCGCGGGCGTGCACCGGCCGACGCGCGGCACGATCACGTTCGGCGGCACCGACATCCTCGACCTCGGCCAGGCCACCACCCGGCGGACCATCGCGCTCATCACGCAGGAGGTCCACGTCTTCTCCGGCCCGCTCGCCGACGACCTCCGCCTCGCGAAACCCACCGCCACCGACGCCGAGGTCCACTCCGCCCTGGACCGCGTCGGCGCGCTCCCGTGGGCACAGGCCCTCCCCGAAGGCCTCGCCACCGTCGTCGGCGAGGGCGGCCACCGACTGACCATCGCCCAGGCCCAGCAACTGGCCCTGGCCCGCCTCGTGCTCGCCGACCCGCCGATCGCCGTGCTGGACGAGGCCACCGCGGACGCCGGCAGCGCCGGGGCACGAGTCCTGGAAACCGCCGCGACGGCCGCTTTGGAAGGCCGCAGCGGTCTTCTGGTGGCACATCGGCTGACCCAGGCGGCTTCCGCGGACCGCGTCGTGGTCCTGGACCACGGTCGGGTCGTGGAAACGGGGACGCACGCGGAACTCGTGGCGGCGGGCGGCCGGTACGCGGAACTGTGGGCCGCCTGGTCGGACCAGCGCTAGAGGGCCACGAACCGGTCGGCGCCGACCACGTGGCTAGCCTCCCCCGATGTCGGCCGCCAACTTCTCGGCGGTGGGTCGGTCCATGGTGCCCGCCGAGATCTCGAACGTCTTGCCGTGCAACGGTTCCTGCACGGTCGGCGCGGACACGACGGTGCCGTTGACGAGGATCGCGACGCGTTTGCCCTGGGCGGCTTGGGTGAGCGCTGCCCAGCGGGTCGAGCCGTCGTCGGTGAGCGTCACCTGGACGACGGGTTGGGTTCTCGTCGGGTTGACGGTGACCTCCGCGCTCTCGACGTCCGGCCCGGTCAGGGTGGCGGGGCCGAGGAGGAACTTCTCCGAGCGGTCGCGGGCGCAGGCCTTTCGCTGGTCGGTCGGCCCGGTGGGGGTGGTGGCGCAGTCGTAGGACTCCAGCGTCGGATCGGTCGTGTTGTCGGACAGGACCTCGCGGATCTCCAGCGTCGACGTGCGGGCGGCGGACCAGTGCTGCACGCCGTACAGCCCGGAGGCCGCGACGGCCACGGCGAGGATGGCGGACACGGCCGCTTTCGGTTCGACCAGCCGGGGGCCGAGCGCGGTCGCCGCGACGACCGCGAGCACGAGCACCGGCGTGACGCCGAACGCGAAGTCCTCGCCGATCGACCGGGCGACCGCGGTCGGCGAGCACGGCTCGTCCTCGCAGGTGGTCAGGCGCACCGCCCACGCCCACAGCACGGCGAACAGCCAGCCGCCGACCAGGGCCGTGGCGGGCACGGCATAGGCGAGGAACCACCGCATCCTCCTGGCGTGCGGGTCGACGCGGTGCCGGGTGCGGCCGACCGCCGCGAGCCACAGGCAGAGCAGCAGCGCGCCGAGCACGATCGCGACCAGCAGCGACGGCTGGAACGGGATCGCGCCCGCGCCGAAGGCGAACGCGGCCGGGAACAGTGCCAGGTAGCTCCCGAGCACCAGCCCGACGACCAGCGCCGCGGCCGACCGGAACGGGTGGGACCCGGTGAGCCAGGTCGACCGCCAGATCCCGAACGCGGTGAACAGCGCCAGCAGGAGACCGACGACGGCTCCGGTGACCACCGGCGTCGACTCGGTCGCCCCCAGGATGCCCCGCAGCGTGACCAGCGCCGAGCCCGCGGCGGCCGCGCCGAGCAGCTGCCGGGTCGCCGTCGTCGCCAGCACCCGGCCCGGATCGGTCAGCACCGCGGTCCGGGCGGCTCCGCCGGGGTGGTTGCGCAGCCACTGGCGCACGGCCGGGGCGTTCCCGACTGCGGTGAGCAGCCCTTCGACGCCGTAGCGCGCGGCCAGCAGATCGGCCTCGTGCTCCCGTGCCCGCAGGAACGCCCGCGCCACCAGTTCCACGATCAACACCTGACCCAGGACGACGACCACGGCCAACGCGGACGGGCCCACGGACCGCTTGCCGTGGAACAGGTCCAGCCCGATCGCGACGAGCACGAAGAACCCGACCGGCAGGTTGCTCGTCCGCAGCAGCCTGCCGAGCTGCGCCCACCCCACGTCGCTCCCGCGCAGGTGGGCCAGTTCGTGGCGGATCACCGCCGTGAAGACCGTTCTGCCCTCGTCGCTCGCGGTGCAGAGACCGAGCAGTTCCGGGCCCAGCAGCAACAGTGGTCGGCCGCGACCGCTCGCGACGAACGCGCGGTCACCGAGGTCGGGACCGAGGCGGATGTCCGGCGGGGTGTCGAGCCGCGCGTCGTGGACCAGCTTGCGCAGGTGGCTCGCAGCCTCGGTGAACGGTGTGTCGGCGATCGGCACGGACCGGCGCAGCCGCCACCAGATGCCCAGTGACCAGGCCACGAGTCCCGGCACGAGGACGATCTCCAGCTTTCCGAGGAAGCCGAGGAAGGTCAGGCCGTTCGCGTCGAGCCGGGACAGCCAGAACGCGGTGAAGAGGGCGTTGAGGGAGACCATCGTGGTGAGGAG
>DATMCA010000754.1:0-2011 GCA_035559015.1 Umezawaea sp.
CGACGTGATGATCGGCATCCCGGCCGGCGTCCCGGTCTGGACCGACGTGACCACGGTCAGCGGCTCGATCCACTCCGACCTGCGTGGCGCCGGCCAGCCCGAGCCGGGCGCCGACTACGTCGAGCTGCGGGCCAAGACCGTCAGCGGCGACATCGACCTCCGCGAAGTCTGATCCACCACCAACCGTCCATCACCACCACTCCAAGGGAGCACCGCCATGAACGACCACACCTACCTCAACGAGCAGCTCACCCACCACCTCATCCGCGAGCGGGTCGCCCGCGCCTCCGAGCCGCACCTCCACACCGGCTCGCGTCGGCACCGCGTCGCCGAGGGCCTGCACCGCCTGGCGGAGCGCATCGAGAAGTGACGCGCCCCTCCACCCCCACAACGTCATACGAACCGTGGCCCGTACGCCACGGTTCGTATGACGTTGTGGGGGTGCCTCAGCGTTCGGAGATGTCGGTGCGGTGGAAGTTCTGGAACGACCGCGAGGGCGTCGGGCCGCGCTGGCCCTGGTAGCGGGAGCCGTACTTCTCCGAGCCGTAGGGGTGCTGTGACGGCGAGGAGAGCCGGAAGAAGCAGAACTGGCCGATCTTCATGCCCGGGTAGAGCTTGATCGGCAGGGTGGCGACGTTCGCCAGCTCGAGGGTCACGTGCCCGGAGAACCCCGGGTCCACGAACCCGGCCGTCGCGTGCGTCAGCAGCCCCAGCCGGCCCAGCGACGACTTGCCCTCGACCCGGGCCGCGATGTCGTCGGGCAGGCTGACCACCTCGTACGTCGACCCCAGCACGAACTCGCCCGGGTGCAGGATGAACGGCTCGTCGCCCTCCGGCTCGACCTCTCGGGTCAGGTCGGACTGGTCCGCCGCCGGGTCGATGTGTGGGTACCGGTGGTTCTCGAACACCCGGAAGAACCGGTCGAGGCGCACGTCGATCGACGACGGCTGCAGCATCGCCGGGTCGTACGGCTCCATCCGGATCCGCCCCGCGTCGAGCTCGGTGAGGATGTCGCGGTCGGAGAGCAGCACGAACCGCACCTTATCTAGGGTGGCCCCGTGCCCTTCCACCGCTACGTCGCCCTCGGCGACTCGTTCGCCGAGGGCGTCGGCGACCCCCACCCGACCTCGTCCAACGGACTGCGCGGCTGGGCCGACCGGGTCGCGGCCGTCCTCGCCCAGCAGACGCCTGACTTCGGCTACGCCAACCTCGCCATCCGCGGCCGCAAGCTCGACGCGGTGATCGCCGAGCAGGTCGAGCCCGCCGTCGCCCTGGCGCCGGACCTGGTCACGATCTACGCCGGCGGCAACGACATCATGCGACCCAAGGTCGACATCGACGCGCTCGTCGAGCGGTACGACGCGGCGCTCGGCAAGCTGGCCGGCACCGGCGCGCGCCTGCTCGTGTTCACGGCCTTCGACCCGGGCGGCTCGGCGATCTACCGACCGCTGCGGGGCCGGTTCGCCCTCTACAACGAGCTGGTCCGCAGGTCTGCCGACCGCCACGGCGCGACCATCGTGGACTTCTGGCGGTTCCGCGTGCTGCGCGACTGGAGGTACTGGGACCACGACCGCCTGCACCTCGGCCCGGCGGGCCACCAGTTCATGGCCATCCAGGTCCTCGACGTGCTCGGCGTCCCGCACGGCGTCGACCAGCCCGACCTGCCGCCCGAGGCCGTGCTGACGCGCGGCGGTCGCTACCGCGCCAACGCCGAGTGGACCCGTACCCACTTCGTGCCCTGGGTGCGGCGACGGGTCACCGGCCGGTCGAGCGGCGACTCGGTGCTTCCCAAGCGGCCGGGACTCGCGCCCTGGGACGAGCAACACTGATCCACCTTCCCCGCCGTCCCGGCCGGGTGCACGATGAACGCACGATGTCGCGCTCGGCCCGCCTGCTGCTGATCGCCGCGGCCTGGGCCCTGCCGGTCGCGTGGGTCCTCGTCGCCCTCTCGGCCGGCCCCTCCGACGGTTCGGTGGTGTGGAGCTCGCCGCTGACGTCCGACGAGCGCTGG
>DATMCA010000755.1:0-3535 GCA_035559015.1 Umezawaea sp.
CGACGCGATCGTCCACGGACCCGGGTACTCGCGGCCACGCAGGACCAAGGCAACCCCCGCCCCCCGACGATCTCTGGGGGCCGCCTCGGCGAGCCTGGTGGCCGTCCCCGTCGAGATCCCCGGTACGCGGGCAAGGACAACGGTTCGAGTATCCGACTCAGGAAATCGGACGCAACCCTTGTCTAGACCGGCTGCCCGGCATCAGCACGCCGCCGCGGCGCGGACCGGGTCAGGGGCCTGGTGGTCACCACCACTCGGAGTCGAGCTGGGACTCCATCGCCCGCAGGTGCTCGCGGGAACAGGTCTCGCAGAAGGTGCGCGGCCGGCCGTTCTCGACGGCGACCGACCAGGTCAGGGTGGTCGCCTCGTCCTCGGCCTGCTTGCCGCAGAAGTCGCAGGTCTTCACGTACCCACCGTAAGTCTTGATCGGTGCGCCGACACACGCCACAGCGAAGCGAAGGCGCCACATAGCACCGAGGCCGGGTACGACGAGTGGTCGTCGTACCCGGCCTCGGTGGTCACCGCGATCAGGTCATCGGGTGAGGTCCTCTAAAGGGCGCGGGCGAGCGCGAGTCGCGCCTGCTGTGCGGCCCGCTCAGCCTTGCGGCTGAGTCGACGGGCGAGAGCCATCTGGTGGCCCCGCCGCAGCTGCTGCGCCTCTCCCAGGCGCGCGTGCATCTGCGCGCGGGCCAGGTCTTCTTGCATGAGATTCATCTGAGTACTCCGGTTCTGGTGGGTCTGCATGATGGTGGTTGGTTCCTCGTGTTCTTCTGCGTTGGTCAGATGGTGCGAGCGAGGGCGAGACGCGCCTGCTCTGCTGCCTGCTCCGCCTTGCGGCCGAGTCGACGGGCCATGGCCAGCTGGTGGCCACGGCGCAGCTGCTGCGCCTCTCCCAGGCGCGCGGTCATCTGGGCCCGCGCGAGGGCTTCGTGCATGGTGTTCATGGCGGTACTCCTGCTTCGTTCGATCAACATGTGATGGAGGTTGTTCCTTCGTGGGGGCGGCTGGCACTGGGCACCTTGCGGGCTCAGGCGGCCACCTCGTTCTTTCGCGGACGGCCGCGCGGACGCTTCCGGGGGATCACCACTCCTTGAAGGAACAGCTCACCTCCCCAGACTCCCCAGGGCTCACGCCGCTCCAGGGCGCTGTCGAGGCACAGGGCGCGGACCGGGCAGTCCTTGCACAGCGCCTTGGCGAACTCGACGTCCTGGGGCGACTCGGCGAACCACAGATCCGAGTTGTTCACTCGGCACGGCAGCAGCTCGTCGTTCACCTGGTCGGCCGCGTCGTGGAGCTGGCCCAGTGAGAGTCCTTGTGAGATCTCCTCGGCTGCTTCATCCCTGCGGTCGAGAACAGTGATGGTCATGCAACTCACCTCCTTCGTGACCTGATCGCTTGTGGCTAGGTACTTGGTTGTGTCTCCAGGGCCTGGTTTGGTTCCGGGGAAACACAAAGGCCGCGGATCCCGGTGTCGGGTTCCGCGGCCTGGACGCTGCCGAGTGGTGATGTTTCACCTAGCTCGGTGGTCTCCAGGCAGAGGTCCCCGGGAAGTCGCCCTTGATGCGGCCCATGGCGGACGTGCGGGCAGCAAGGACGACCGCGGTCGTCTGGGGGCACACGTCGACGCCGACAACAGCACCGAGGGCGCGGCCGTAGACGGACATGCCGATGGACGACGGGAAGCTGTCCGTCGTCGCGATGTGGGTGTTGATCATCTGGGCCACCTCCTTCAGTGCTTCGGGCGCTGACCTTGTCAGGGTCGCTGTGCGCATAGCTGTTTCGTTCGGAAGAGCAAAGTACCGTGCACCCGTTGGGGTGAGCAATTCTTTTTCGACGTGTTTTCGGATTTCTTCGAAATCCCTAGCCCACGAGGCCGAGAACCGCGTCTCCGTAGCGGTCGAGCTTGGTCTGGCCGATGCCGTTGATGCGCAGCAGGGCCTGGGCGGAACGGGGTTTGTGCTCGGCGATCAGCTGCAGCGTGGCATCGGTGAAGACGACGTACGCGGGCACGCTCTCCTCGGCGGCCTGGCCCGAGCGCCAGGTGCGCAGCTCCTCGAACAGCTCCTCGTCGTAGGACGCCGGGCAGTCGCTGCAACGGCCGCGCTTCTTCTCCGGCCCGGTGGCCAGCGGCTTGCCGCACTCGCGGCAGCTGACGACCTTGCGGCTCTTCGCGCCGGTGGGCTGGGTGCGCGCGCCCGCGGGCAGCAGCGGGTCGAGGAACCGCGAGGGCTGGCGGGTGGCGCGCCCGCCCGGGTTGCGGGCCCACGCCCAGGACACCGCGAGGGTGTGGCGGGCGCGGGTGATGCCGACGTAGAGCAGCCGGCGCTCCTCCTCGACCTCGGTGGGCGACTCGGCGTAGGTGATCGGCAGGGTGCCCTCGCAGACGCCCACCACGAACACCGCGTCCCACTCGAGACCCTTGGCCGCGTGGAGGGTCGCCAGGGTGACGCCGCCGGCCACCGGGGCGTGCTGCTCGGACGCACGGCGGTCGAGGTCGTCGACGAAGTCCCCGAGCTCCGTGACACCGGCCTCCGCCTGCTCGGTGGCCTGGTCGACGAGGGCCTGCAGGGACTCCCAGCGGTCGCGGGTCTGGCCGCGGGCGGCCGGCGCCTCGGGCGTCCAGCCCATCACCGACAGCACGGCGCGAACGGCGCCGGGCAGGTCGTCCTCGACCGTGGTGCCGCCGCGGGCGGCGCCACGCAGCCGGGTCACCGCCTCACGTACCTCGGCGCGGTCGAAGAAGCGGGCCGCGCCGCGCACGACGTACGGGATGCCGCGCGCCGCGAGCGCCTCCTCGTAGGCCTCGGATTGGGCGTTGATGCGGAACAGCACCGCGACCTCGCCCGGCGGCGTGCCCGCCTCGCGGAGCTGCTCGACGGCGACCGCGACCGCCTCGGCCTCGGCGACCTCGTCGGCGTACGGCGTGTAGGTCACGGTGGCGGCCGACGGCTGTTGGGCGACCAGCCGGACGCCCGCGCTCGGGGTGCCGGCGAGCAGGTTGTTGGCCGCCGCGATGACCTCGGGGCTGGAGCGGTAGTTGCGGACCAGGTCGATCGAGGTGGTGCCGGGGTGGCGCTGGGCGAACTCACGGAGGTAGGTCGCGTCGGCGCCCGCGAACGAGTAGATCGTCTGCGCGGGGTCGCCGACGACGCAGAGCTCGTCGCGGCCGCCGAGCCACAGGTCGAGGAGCGCCGACTGGAGCGGCGAGACGTCCTGGAACTCGTCGACGACGAACCACTTGTACTGGCGGCGCACCTGGGCGGCCACGCGCTCGTCGTCGGCCAGCATCCCGGCGGTCAGCAGCAGGACGTCCTCCATGTCCATCCGGCCCTGGTCGCGCTTGACCTCCTCGTAGGCGTCGAAGACGTGGGCAACGACCGCGGGGGTCTGGCCCGCGACCGAGCGGCCGCGCGCCTCGGCGACGTCGACGTACGTCGCCGGCGAGACGTTGCTGACCTTCGCCCACTCGATCTCGGAGGCGAGGTCGCGGAGCAGCGCCTGGTCGGCGTTGAGCCGTTGGCGACGCGCGGCCGAG
>DATMCA010000756.1:0-3577 GCA_035559015.1 Umezawaea sp.
CGGCCCAGAGGTTGACGTGCTCGGGGTCGCCCTCGGCCGCGGCGGCCCTGCGGATCGGGCTGGTGAGGTGGTGCAGCGCGGGGTAGCCGGCGGGCGCGTGGCCGTGGTGGGCGGCGGTGAACCCGTTCGGCAGGGCGCGGGCGGGCCGTCCGGTGAAGGCGCGCGTGACGATGGTGCCACCGCGGTCCTCGCCGAGCAGCGCCCCGCGGTGGGCGGTCGACGTGCCCGCCTCCGGCGCGAGCAGCAGCGCGGTCCCGACCAGAACGGCCGTGGCGCAGCAGGTGATCATCGCGGTGACCTCCGCCGGGTCGACGATGCCGCCCGCGGCGATCTTCGGCAGGCCGGCCGCGTGGTTGACCTCGGCCAGCAGGTCCCGCAGCGGGGTGGCGGGCGGGATCCGGTCGGGCGTCAGGGTGCCGGAGTGGCCGCCCGCGGCCGACCCCTGCACGACGAGCGCGTCCACGCCCGCGTCGACGGCCCGCAGCGCCTCGTCGGCCGAGGTGACCGTCTGGACCAGGAGGCTGCCCGCCCGGTGCAGCGCCGACACGGCACGCGCGTCCGGCAGGCCGAAGGTGAACGAGACGACCGGGACCGGGTGCTCCAGCAGCACGTCGACCTTGTCGCGCCAGTGGTCGTCGTCCTCGACGGGCTCGGCCGGGACCGCCACGCCGAACCGCTCGGCGTCACCGCGGACGGCGTCGCGGAAGCGGCGGTAGGCGGTCGCGTCGACCGGGACCGGGTTCGGGGCGAACAGGTTCACCCCGAACGTGCCGGTCGTGGTCCGCACGGCCGCGATCTGCTCGGCGAGCAGCGCCGGGGTCTTGTACCCGCCCGCCAGGAAGCCGATCGACCCGGCCCGCGCGGCGGCGACGACCAGTTCGGGTGTCGTCGGACCACCCGCCATGGGTGCGGCCAGGACCGGCAGCCGCACGCCGAGTTCGTCCAGGAATCCGGTGCTCATCTTCTCCTCCTCCGGGGGGACTGTCCCAAGTCGACGGTCGGGCCGCCGACCTATACTCGTGGATCATGGACGTCGAGCTGCGCCACCTCAGGGCGTTCGTCGCGGTGGCGCAGAACCTGTCGTTCACCCGCGCCGCCGAGCGGATGCTGATCACCCAGCCCGCGTTGACCCGGACCGTCAAGCAGTTGGAGGCGGCGCTGGAGGTCAGCCTGCTCGACCGCGACTCCCGCCACGTCTCGCTGACCCCGGCTGGCGTGGAGTTCCTCGAACGGGCCCAGCAGGTGCTGCTCGCCATGGACCAGGCGCTGGCCTCGACGCGGGAGCAGGTGGCCCTCCGGATGGGGTTCAGCTGGCTGCTGCCCGACCCCTGGGCCCAGCGGACCCTCGCCCGCTACGAGCGGCTCACCGGCAGCCGGGTGTCCCTGATCCGGGTCGACGACCCGGCGGCCGGTGTCGCGCAGGGCCACATCGACGTCGCCGTGGTGCGTGGACCGGTCGCCGCCGGCTCACCCGCGCGGGTCGTGCACCTGTTCGACGAGGCGCGCGTCGCCGTCTGCTCGGTCGACTCCGAACTGGCCGACGCCGAACGGCTGAGCTGGGCCGAGGTCGCCCGGTGGCCCCTGGTGGTGAACACCGTCAGCGGCACCACCGGACCGTGGTCGTGGACCGAGGGCGACCGGCCGCGGGAGGTCGTCGAGACGCGCAACTTCGACGAGTGGCTGGAATCGGTGGCGGCGAACAGGGGCGTCGGGGTCGTGCCCGAGGTCGCGATGCGCCGCAACATCCACCCCGCGGTGCGCTTCATCCCGCTCACCGGCGCCCCTCCCAGTCCCGTCTCGATCGCGTTCCTGCCCGACCACCTGCCCCGGCTGCTCCGCCGGTTCGTCGAGGCGGCCGTCGACTCCGCCCGTGACACCGGCTGAACCGGGTCAGTGACCCGCGCTCTGGCCCCCGTCGACGTGCAGCACCTCGCCGGTGACGAACGGGGCGTTCTCCAGGTACAGCACGGCGTCCACGACGTCGGCGATGTCACCCATGCGCCCCACCGGGTGCAGGGACGCGAGGGCTTCGTGGGTCTCGGGCGCGTGCATCGGCGTCCGGATGATGCCCGGCGAGACGGCGTTCACCCGCACACCCCGCTTGGCGTACTCGACGGCCAGCGACCGGGTCGCGGCCTGGATGCCGCCCTTGGTGAGCGAGGCGAGCACCGACGGGACACCGCTGTTCGGGTGGTCGACCAGGCTGGTGGTGATCTGGACGACGTGACCGCCCGAGCCCTGCCGCAGCATCCGGTCGACGGCCAACTGGGTGGTGGTGAAGAAGCCGGTGACGTTGACGCCGACCGCGCTGCGGAAGTCGTCCTCGGTGTAGTCGGTGAACGGCTTGGCGATGAAGACGCCCGCGTTGTTGACGAGCGTGTCCACGCGGCCGAACTCCCGCACCGCGGTGTCGATGACGTTCCTGGCGACGGCCGGGTCGGCGATGTCACCGGCGACGGTCACGTAGTCCGCCTCCTCGGCCGGAGCGATCGAGCGGGAGTTGGCGACGACCGCGAAGCCCAGCTTCCGGTACGCCTCGACGAGTGCGGCGCCGATGCCCTGCGAGGCGCCGGTGATGACGGCGACCTTCCGGTCGGTGGTGGTCATGGTGGTTCGTCTCCGTTCGGGGTTGGTCGATCAGCGGTTCCATGGAACCGCACGACGATCGTGGTGATCGAGTGTCCACGACGGACTCCAGTGGTCCGTTGTGGACACTCTCCCCTCCACGATCGGTGCGCGGTTCCCTCCGCCACCACGAAAGCTAGCCGCGCCCGTGAACGCCGTGAAATGCCTGTTCGGGCCGATCCATGCCCCGTGGACATGGATGGAGCGGAACCCTAGGACCCCACCTCGCGCAGGCCCCGCTCCCAGCGCTGCCGCCGCTGCTCGGGGGTCTGCTCCCACCACGGCGTGCCGCGCTCGCCCAGCGCCACCTTGGCCACCTGGACCCGTGCTCGCGCGGACGCCGGGTCCTCCCCGGCGCGCAGTGCTCGACCGACGTCCCGGCGCGCGGCCATCAACGCCTTGCGCAGCACCGCCGCGACGTCCTCGGGGATGTCCGGGTCCGTGGCGCGCCAGCGGCGGCCGGAGACGACGATGAAGTGCCCGTCCTCGGTCTTCGGTGGTGGCCCGTCGTCCTTCACCGGTCCACCGGGGCCGTGGCGCGCGGTCGGTCGGGCCCGGTCACGTCGTCGCGGCGATCAGCAGCCCGACGTCCAGGACGGCGATCGCGATGGTGACCCGGAACGCCGCCGGGCCGTCGGGGACCCGCAGTGCGGCGATCACCGCGCCGAGCGCGCCCACGACCCCTCCGATCACGGCGACCAGGGCGAACACCCTCGACGTGCCAGCCGGGCCGAGGCCCAGCACGACGGACGCGGCCGCCAGCGCGACGGCCATGACCACCACACCCCACCGCGGGCCGAGCCGCTGCGGGAGGCCGCGGACCCCGGTGGCGTGGTCCGCCTCCAGGTCCGGCAGGACGTTGGCGAAGTGCGCGCCGAACCCGAGCAGCGCCCCGACCACCGGCACCCACCACGGCGGCCAGGGGTGTCCGGGCAGCGCCAGGTAGGGCGCG
>DATMCA010000757.1:0-6106 GCA_035559015.1 Umezawaea sp.
CGCCCCGCCGTTGTCGACGAAGAACTCCGCCTGGTCCGCGCCGCTCGACCGGTCCGGCAGCGCGAAGTGGTACGCGCCGCGGATCAGGCCCGCGTCGAACGACTCGGCGTACTGCGCGGCGAAACCGGGGTTCACGTGGTCCACGCCCTCGGTCGCCAGCACGTACGCGAACCGCTTGCCCTGGTGCCAGTGCCCGGTCCAGTCCGCCTCGGTCTGGACCTGCGCGCTCATGTCGACGCCCGACACGGCGTTGTCCCCCTGCCTCATGCTCCGCGGTCAGCCCAGCGCCACGCGGAGCAGCTGGTCCGCGTCGCCGTTGAACAGGTTCTGGTCGCCGGGGAACAGCCCGGCCGCGTCCCACTGCCAGATGGTCTGGTAGTCCCACCCGATCGGCAGGGCACCCAGTTCCTCGGCGTAGTGCGCTACCCACAACGGGTTCGTCCGGCCGAAGTGGACGGTGCCGCCGACGCACCTGTTCCACCAGCTCGTGGACGTGTAGATCGTCGGGTACCGCTGGGTGCGCTCGACCACCCTGTTGCTGAAGTCCAGCACCCACCTGGTCATCCGCGCCTGGTCGAGGCCGTAGCAGGTGTCGCCGTACGGGTTGTACTCCATGTCCATCGCGCCCGGCAGCGTCTTGCCGTCAGCCGACCAGCCGCCGCCGTTGGCCACGAAGAAGTCCGCCTGCTCGGCTCCGCCGGACCGGTCCGGCAGGGCGAAGTGGTACGCGCCGCGGATCATGCCGATGTTGTAGGAACCGTTGTACTGCTGGGCGAACTTCGGGTTCCTGTACCCGGTGCCCTCGGTCGCCTTGACGTAGGCGAACCGGGCGCCGTCCGCCCACGACTGCTCCCAGTCGACGTCGCCCTGGTGGCTGCTCACGTCCATGCCCGGCACCTCGCCGAACCGCGTGAGCGAGCGGGTGGTCCTCGTGGTGCCCTCGTGCTTGGCGATCTGCGAGCCCGCGAAGTGCTCGGCGGACCCCTCGGGCAGCGGCGCCGCGGTCGTGCTCGACACGGGCGTGGCGGCGAGCGCGCTCGCCGCCACGGTGACTACTCCGAGTCGGGTGGTCCAGGCTCGGAATCGGGATCGAGTGGCCACGGGACGCCCCCATTCGGTCGAAGATCTTGGGCCGTACGGCCTAGATCATCCGTCCGAATCGGGCGAACCGCACCCGGTGATCACCCGAGTGGACCAGTCGAAGGGCACGTTCGGGGAGGGCCCCCGACTAGTCCAGGCGTGCGAACTCCTCGGCGGTCAACTCGACGTGGGTGGCCTCGGCCGAGCTTCGGATGCTCTCCGGCCGCGAGGCGCCGGGGATCGGGATGACGACCGGCGCCTTGGCCAGCATCCAGGCGAGGCACACCTGCTGCGGGCTCGCGCCGTGCGCCTCGGCGACCTCGGCGAACGCCGTGTTCCGGTCGCCCAGTTCGCGCGCCTTGCCGATGCCGCCCAGCGGGCTCCACGGCAGGAACGCGATGCCCAGCTCGGCGCACAGCTCCAGTTCGGGTTCACTCGACCGGAACGACGGGGAGAACTGGTTCTGCACGGCGGCGAGCCTGCCGCCGAGGACCTCGTTCGCGAGCTTGATCTCGTCGGGGTTGAAGTTCGAGATGCCCGCCTGCTTGATCTTGCCCGCGTCCAGCAGTTCCGCGATCGTGCCGAACGAGTCGGTGAGCGGGACCGTCGGGTCCGGCCGGTGGAACTGGTACAGGTCGATCGCCTCGACGCCGAGCCGCTTGAGCGACGCGTCGCACGCCGACCGCAGGTAGTCGGGGCTGCCGTTGAGGCCCCAGCCGCCGCCGCTGACCCTGGTGTGGCCGCCCTTCGTGGCCACGAGGACGCCGTCGGCCGCCGAGCCGATCCCGCGCAGGGCCTCGGCGATCAGCTCCTCGTTGTGGCCGAAGTCCTTGTCGTCGAGCGAGTAGGCGTCCGCGGTGTCGATCAGCGTCACGCCCGCCTCCACCGCGGCGCGGACCGTGCTCAGCGCTCGTTCGCGGTCGGGTCGGCCCTCGATGGACAGCGGCATCCCGCCGAGTCCGATGGCACTGACCTCGACGTCGCCGATCCGGCGGGTGCGCATCAGGTGTACCTCCTGGGAGAAGTGGGTGGCCCAAGTCTGCGCCGCAAGCATTAAGCTGTCCAACAGAACAGGCTTATGACATTCAGCAGTTTGGGTGATTAATCGTGGAGCTCCGTCAGCTCGAGTACTTCGTGGCGGTGGCCGAGGAGTGCCACTTCACCAGGGCGGCCAAACGCGTGCACGTCGCCCAATCGGGTCTGTCCGCGTCCATCCGCTCGCTGGAGGTGGAGCTGGGCGCGCCCCTGTTCGTCCGCAGCACCCGGCAGGTCGAGCTGACCGAGGCGGGCCGCGCGCTGCTCGTCGAGGCCCGTCGCGCGCTCGGCTCGGTCGACGCCGCCCGCGACGCGGTCGCCGCCGTCCAGGGCCTGCTGCGCGGGTCGCTGTCCGTCGGCAGCCTCCAGTGCCTGCACGTCGTCCACCTGCCGGCCGTGCTGGCCGCGTTCCACGACTCGCACCCCGGCGTGGAGATCCGGCTCCGCCAGGGAGGCACCGCGGACCTGGTCGACGAGGTGCGGGCCGGGCGGATCGACGTGGCGTTCGTGACCCGCTCGCCGGACCGGGACGTGCTGATGTCCACCCTCGCCAGCGAGCCGCTGGTGCTGGCCTGCGCGCCGGACCACCGCCTGGCCGGGCGTGCCTCGGTGGCGCTGCCGGAGCTGGTCGGCGAGTCCTTCGTGGACTTCAACGCCGGGTGGGGGACGAGGGACGTCGTCGACCGCACGCTCGCCGCGGCCGGTGTGGACCGGCGGGTCGGCGTAGAGGTCAACGACGTCCACTCACTGCTGGACTTCGTCGGGTTCGGGCTCGGCGTCGCGCTCGTGCCGCGGTCGTTCTCGCTCAAGACGGACCTGGTCCGGTTCGTCGGCCTGGACGGCGGCCCGGTCGCGGAGACCGTCGTGGTCACCGGCACGACCGTCAGCGCCGCCGCGAAGGCGCTCCTGGACCTCGTACGCCCCGGCTAGCCGCCAGCCCTCGGGCGGGGCGATCCGCATGCCGGTGCCCGCCGTGACCGTCAGCTCGCCCGTCAACGGCTTGGGCAGGTCGGTGCTGAGGTGCAGGAACGTGTCCACCACCGCGCCGCTGACGTTCAGCTCCCCCGCGAACGTGACGTCCTGCAACGAGAGCCCGCCGGTGAACACCGAGCCCGCGGCGAACGCGCGGCCGTGGAACCTCGCCCCGGAGAGCAGGAAGGGCTTCGACGCGTCCACCTCGTTGATCATCGTGATGCCGTAGAAGTTGGCCCGCCGCGCGGTGAGCCGCCCGATCCTGCGGCCGGACAGCCGGAAGTACTCCAGGCTCGCCCCGGTCACGTCCAGGTGGTACCGCTTCTGGTCCGGGTCGTCGCCGAACGGCAGCATGTCGGTGATCAGCCGCTGGGCCGTGCGCCGCACCTCGCGCTCCCGGTCGGCGGTCGCCAGGTCCTCGCTGTCCGACTCCCTCGGCAGCTTGTCCGGATCACCGGAGTACTCCTTGAAACCGGGGTGCGTGAACGGCCTGCGCAGGTACGCGCACAGCACGTCCAGCACGGTCTGCTTGTACCGCGGCGACGAGTACGTGAGGTTCGACAGCGCGTGCATCGCGCCGACCCGCACCTGCTCGGCCTCGTGGCCGAGCATCTCCACCGACCGCGCGAACCGCTCGTCGGCGACCTTGTCGCTCTCCAACTCGTGCCGCGCCTCCTCGGTGCGGCGCCTGCGGTCGTTGAGCCACAACGCGTACAGCGCCACGACCGCGCCGCCCGCCAGTCCGCCGGTCTTGACCGCCTCCGCCTTGGACAGCTTCGGCTCCACCAGCAGCAGCACCACGACCGTCGCGGCGGTGACGACGACCGCCGCCAGCACGCTGGCCAGCAGCATCCCGCGCCCGCGCATCATCAGCTCCTCACCAGACCGGTGCCGTCGGGGCGGCCGTCGACGACCCACCCGTCCGGCAGCCGGTTCTCGTGGTTCAGGGACACGAACATCGCGTGCGTGCGGGCCACCTGCCGAGCGGCGGTCCGCAGGTCGAGCCCGCCGGTGAACTTCGTCTCGCTCAGCTCGACCGGCTGGTCGAACACCGCTCCCTCGAAGGACACCGGCCCGGAGAACTCGGTCCTGGTGAACTTCGCCGGCCCGTGGAAGCGGGTGTTCCGGAAGTCGACCCAGTCGTCGGCGGTGGCCTCCTGGAACGACACCTTCCCGTGGAACACGACGTCGTGCAGGTGCAGCCGCCCCTTGGTCTTCGACCCGCTGAGGAACGCGTCGCCGTGCACGTGCGAGTGGTGCAGCGAGTTCGAGTCGTGGAACTCCGCGTCCCGCAGGGTGAGCCGGCCGATCTGCCGGTGGGTCAGGTCCAGGAACGCCAGCGTGGCCTTCGACAGGTCCAGCTCGTAGTGCGGCGCGTCGGCCTCGCCGACCTTGGGCAGCAGGTCGGCGATCAGCCGCTGGGCCGTCCGCCGGACCTGGAGCTCGCTCTCGTCCTGCTTCTCCCCCAGCGCGAACGGTCGCCGCAGGTACGAGCACACGATGTCGAGCACGGTCTGCGTGTACTCGGTGCGCGACCGGGCCAGGCCCGCCAGCGCGTGCAGCGCGCCGACCCGCACCTGGTCGGTGTCGTGCCCGAGCAGTTCCACGGCGCGGGCGAAGCGCTCGTCGGCGACCCGCGACCGGTCGTGCTCGGCCCGCTGGTTCTCCAGGTCCTGGCGCTGCTTCTCGACCTCCTGCCGCGCCTCCTCGGTGCGCCGCCTGCGGTCGTTGAGCCACAGCGCGTAGAGCGCGATCACCGAGCCGCCCGCGAGGCCGCCCGTCTTGATCGCCTCGTTCTTGGGGGCGCCGGGGTCGAAGACGAAGAGCCAGCCGCTGACCAGGAGGAACGCGCCTATCGCACCGACGATCGTCGGGGCGAGCATGTTGCGCCTGCCGTTGTACTTGATCACGGTCATCACCGCCGCGACGGCGAGCACGACCGCTCCCGCGATCCAGAGGTACTTCACAAGACCGGCATTCTCCAGTGTGGACGCCGCCGTTGTCCCCGGAACCGGGACCGTTCGTGCGGGCGGTGTGCCAACTCACCGTGGTGGACCATGATGGGGGAGTAGCGGTGTCGGCGAGGGGGAACACGTGGTCGAGCGGCCGAGGTGGGCGTCGGGGGACATAGACCTGGAGCGCCCCAGCGTCGCGCGCATCTACGACTACTTCCTCGGGGGCGCGCACAACTTCGCGGCGGACCGGGCCGTGGCGAACCGGACCTTGGAGACCATGCCGGAGCTGCGCTGGGTGGTCCTGACGAACCGGGCGCTGCTGCGCCGGATGGTCCGACGGCTGCTGGACCTGGGCATCCGCCAGTTCCTCGACCTGGGGTCCGGCATCCCGACCGCGGGCAACGTGCACGAGATCGCCCACCGGGTGGACCCGAGGGCGAAGGTCGTCTACGTGGACGCCGACGCGGTTGCCGTCGCGCACGGCAGGTCGATCCTGCTGGACGAGCCGAACGCGGTCGCACTCCAGGCGGACGTCCGCGAGGTGAAGAGCGTGCTGGAGTCCGCAGAAGTGCGGTCGGTGCTGGACTTCGACCAGCCGATCGCCGTGCTGATGATCGCGCTGCTGCACTTCGTGCCGGACTCCGACGAGCCTGATCGGATGATCTCCGAGTACCTCGACCCGCTGGCCCCGGGCAGCTACCTGGGGATCTCGCACTCGGGTTACGAGGACGGCGAGGAGGGCGAGGGCGCCGCCGAAGCGCGTCGGACGTACAGCTCGCGGGTCGCGCAGATGACCCACCGCAACAGCTCCGAGGTCCGGTCGCTGCTGGGAGGACTGGAGGTCCTGGACCCCGGAGTGGTGCGGATGCCCTACTGGCACCCCGAGTCCCCGGACGACGTCGACGAGGCCTCGGCGCGCTTCCCGGGGTTCGCCGCGCTGGCGCGCAAGCGGTAATGGTCGACTCCAGTGGGCAACCGGCCGTATCCTCTGCGTTTGTGGTGGCAGGCCGACGAACACGCCGACGAACATGACGGAACGGGTTGACCAGCGGGTGCCCAGCAGC
>DATMCA010000758.1:0-4803 GCA_035559015.1 Umezawaea sp.
TCCAGGTCGAACACGTTGTCGAGGCTGAGCATGCGTTCGAGGTGGTCGACGGCGGTGAACTCGGTCGAGAACGTGCCGCCGACGCGCTGCGACGGCGACTCGGGGGTGACCAGCGACGGGTGCGCGGCCTCCAACGCCTCCAGCTCCTTCAGCCGCGCGTCGAACTCACCGTCGGTCACCGTCGGCGAGTCGAGCACGTAGTAGCGGAACTGGTGGCCCAGCAACTCCTCCGCGAGCGCGGCGTGCCGCTCGCGGACGTCGGCGGGCACGTCCTCGACGCCCTCGGCGGTCAGTGAGGTGGGGTTGAGATCCTCGTTGCTGGTCACGGGTGGAGCGTAACGAGGGGGTCCGACAATTTTCGACTACGACCCCTGGGCGGGCGGTTCGTCCACACGGGCTAGTGAGTGGACGAGTTCCCGCAGCTCAAGGAGGTCGATGGTCGCCGCGGGCTCCTGCTCCGCCGTTTCCACCCGTCCGAGCCATTCCCCCGCCAGCCGCTCACCGAGGGTGACGTCCAGCGGGAGGAACGTCATCGCCCTGCGCGCTTCCTCCTCCAGCTCGGCCAGTTCCGGGTGGTACACGGCCACGTCGACCGCGCCGTCCGTCACCTGCGCCACGACCCGGAAGTCGCCGAGGCGGAGCCGGTGGCCCGCGAGGTTCACCGTCACCTCGGTCGGGTCCGGCACCGGCGGCACGGAGTCGTGGTACTCCCAGATCATGTCCTCCGGCGGCGCGGCCTCGATCCACGCGTCCGTGTACGGCCGCAGCCTCGGGTCCTCCTGGCCGCTCACGACCAGCGCGTAGATGGCCCGCTGACCGCGTTCGAGGGAGAAGTGCAGGTCCGGGTGGATCGCCGCGATCAGTTCGCACAGCTCGTTCTCGACGCGGTGCGGCTCGCCGTCGCCGATGGCCGCGCTGACCGTCGGCAGCAGGTCGAACCAGCCCTGCCAGAAGGCCACCGCGGCCTCTCGGGGGCTCGGCAGGTGCACCGGGGGCAACGGGTCGGGGCGGCGTCGGCGGAACCAGCTCATGCCCCCATTGAACCCCGTGCGCGCGTCACCGGAGGTGTGAACGCAGCAGGTCGCGGTTGAGCTGGGCGATCGTGGTCAGCGGGATGCCCTTGGGGCACGCCGGGGTGCATTCGCCGGCGTTGGTGCAGCCGCCGAAACCCAGGTCGTCGTGGGCCTGGACCATGTCCTGGGCGCGGCTCCAGCGTTCCGGCTGGCCCTGCGGGAGGGCGCCGAGGTGGGTGGCCTTGGCGGCGGTGAACAGCATCGCCGAGCCGTTCGGGCAGGCGGCCACGCAGGCGCCGCAGCCGATGCAGGCGGCGGAGGTGAAGGCGGCGTCGGCGGACTCCTTGGGCACGGGGGTGGCGTGGGCGTCGGGGGCGCTGCCGGTCGGGACGCTGATGTAGCCGCCGGACTCCACGATCCGGTCCAGGGCCGAGCGGTCCACGACCAGGTCCCGCAGCACGGGGAACGGCTTGGCGCGCCAGGGTTCCACGGTGATCGTGTCGCCGTCGGCGAAGTGCCGGAGGTGGAGCTGGCACGCGGTCGTGGCCTTCTCCGGGCCGTGCGCGACGCCGTTGATCATCAGCCCGCACATGCCGCAGATGCCCTCGCGGCAGTCGTGGTCGAACGCCACGGGCTCCTCGCCGCGCAGGACGAGCGACTCGTTGAGGACGTCCAGCATCTCCAGGAACGACATGTCGGGCGACAGGTCGTCCATCGGGTAGGTGACGAGCGCGCCGGTCGGGCCGGACTGCCGCCAGATCCGCAGGGTCAGCTTCACTTGTAGCTCCTCGTGCTGGGGCGCACGTGTTCGAAGTCGAGTTGTTCCTTGTGCAGCACGGGTTCGCCGCCGGTGTACTCCCACGCGGCCACGTAGCTGAACGCCTGGTCGTCGCGCAGCGCCTCACCGTCGGGCGTCTGGCTCTCCGACCGGAAGTGGCCGCCGCACGACTCGGTGCGGTGCAGCGCGTCCACGCACATCAGCTCGGCCAGTTCGAGGAAGTCGGCCACCCGCCCGGCCTTCTCCAGCTCCTGGTTCAGGGCTTCCCCGGTGCCGGGGACCTTGACCCGCCGCCAGAACTCGGCCCGCAGCTCCGGGATCCGCTCCAGGGCCTTGCGCAGGCCCGCCTCGTCGCGTTCCATGCCGCACTCGTCCCACATGAGCCTGCCCAACTCGCGGTGGAACGACTCGGCCGTGCGGTCACCGTCGACGGCCAGCAGCGCGGCCACGCGGTCCTCGACCTCGCTGACGTCGGGCGTGCACGGGCCGAACGGGCCGTCGGCCAGGTAGTCGCCGATGGTGTTGGGCAGCACGAAGTAGCCGTCCGCCAGGCCCTGCATCAACGCGCTCGCGCCGAGCCGGTTCGCGCCGTGGTCGGAGAAGTTGGCCTCGCCGACGACGAACAGGCCGGGGATGGTGCTGCGCAGGTCGTAGTCGACCCACAGGCCGCCCATCGTGTAGTGCACGGCCGGGTAGATCCGCATCGGCACGGTGTACGGGTCCTCGCCGGTGATCCGCTGGTACATCTCGAAGAGGTTGCCGTAGCGGGCTTCCACGGTGTCCCGGCCGAGTCGCGCGATGGCGTCGGCGAAGTCCAGGTAGACGCCCCGGCGTTCGTCGGAGATGTTCTTGGCGGCCCGCGAGGCGATGTCGCGGGGCACGAGGTTGCCGAAGCTCGGGTACATCCGCTCCAGGTAGTAGTCGCGCTCGGCCTCCGGGATGTCGTTGGGCGGACGGGGGTCGTCCTTGCGCAGCGGCACCCACACGCGGCCGTCGTTGCGCAGCGACTCGCTCATCAGCGTGAGCTTCGACTGGTGGTCGCCGGAGATCGGGATGCACGTCGGGTGGATCTGGGTGAAGCACGGGTTCGCGAACAGCGCGCCGCGCCGGTGCGCCCGCCAGATCGCCGTGGTGTTGCAGCCCTTGGCGTTGGTGGACAGGTGGAACACGTTGCCGTAGCCGCCGGTCGCGAGCACGACGGCGTCGGCGGTGTGCGCGGAGACCTCGCCGGTGACCAGGTCCCGGACGACGACCCCGCGGGCGCGGCCCTCGTGCACGACGAGGTCCAGCATCTCCGTGCGGGGGAACGAGGTCACGGTCCCGGCGGCGATCTGCCTGGCCATCGCCTGGTACGCGCCGAGCAGCAGTTGCTGGCCGGTCTGGCCGCGCGCGTAGAACGTGCGGGAGACCTGCGCGCCGCCGAACGACCGGGTGTCCAGCAGTCCGCCGTACTCGCGGGCGAACGGCACGCCCTGCGCCACGCACTGGTCGATGATCCGGACGCTCAACTCGGCCAGCCGGTGCACGTTCGACTCGCGCGACCGGAAGTCGCCACCCTTCACCGTGTCCTGGAACAGCCGTCGCACGCTGTCGCCGTCGTTGCGGTAGTTCTTGGCCGCGTTGATGCCGCCCTGCGCGGCGATGCTGTGCGCTCGGCGTGGGCTGTCCTGGTAGCAGAACGACGTGACGCGGTAGCCGAGTTCGCCGAGCGACGCGGCGGCCGACGCGCCCGCCAGCCCGGTGCCGACGACGATCACGGACAGCTTGCGCTTGTTGGCCGGGTTGACCAGCCGCGCGGACAGCCTGCGCTGCTCCCAGCGGTTCTCGATGGGACCGGTGGGGGCCTTGGTGTCCGCGATCGGGGCGCCTTCGGTGTACATCAGCTCACCACTCCGAGAACGACTGCTGCGGGAACGGACAGGTAACCGGCGCAGATCACGCCCGCGACCACCAGGGCGATGCCGCGCGGAGCCGTGACGCCGAGGCTCTGCAACGCGCTCCACGCGCCGTGGCGGATGTGCAGGCCCAGCGCCAGGACGGCGATCGCGTACGCCAGGACGACGTACCAGAGCCGGAAGTCGGCGACGAGGTTGTTGTAGACCTCGCCCTGGACGCCGTGGGGGTTGGCGACGCCCGCCGTGAGGTCGAGCAGGTGGTAGACGATGAAGAGGGTGATGATCACGCCGCCCCAGCGCATCGTGCGCGCCGCGTAGCTCTGCGGACGGCGGCCGTGCTCGTACCCCTGCGGCCGGGCTTTGCGGGCACGGCGGGCGAGTTGGACCGCCGCGACCATGTGCAGGCCGACGCACACCAGCAGCCCGAAGCGCAGCGGCCAGACGACGCCGATCTCGCGCAGCCAGAGCGCGTAGCCGTCGATGGCGGCGGGTCCGGAGAACACCGCCAGGTTGCCGATCATGTGCCCGACGACGAACAGCAGCATCCCGACGCCGGTGACGGCCATGACGGCCTTCTTGCCGACCGTCGACCGGTACAGGCGGAGTGTTTGCACGTCAGCGACGGTAAGCGCGGTTTCGACGAGTCGTCCAATACATCGAAAGCCTAGTTTCGATAGCCTGGTGCTATGACGCTCCAGCAGCTCGCGTACTTCCTGGCCGTGGCCCGGACGCGGCACTTCACCCGTGCCGCGGAGGAGTCGCATGTGGCGCAGCCCTCACTGAGCAAGCAGATCCAGGCGCTGGAGAAGGAGCTCGGGGCCGAGCTGTTCAGCCGGGCGCGCGGGAACGTGGCGCTGACGCCCGCCGGTGAGGCGCTGCTGCCGATCGCGCTGCGCATCCTGTCCGATGTGGACACCGCGCACCTCGAAGTGGCCGAACTGGTCGGGCTGCGCAGCGGCCGGGTGCGGGTCGGCGCGCCGCCGAGCCTGTGCGCCAGCCTGTTCGCGGACGTGCTGAAGCGCTACCACGACGCGTACCCGGGAATCCGGCTGCTGGTGACCGAGAGCGGATCCCGCGACCTGGAACGGGACCTGACGGCGGGCGCGCTGGACCTGGC
>DATMCA010000759.1:0-2535 GCA_035559015.1 Umezawaea sp.
GGTGGAGGGCTGAGCCCACGTGGGAGAGCAGCTCACGTTGCCCATCGCCATCGCGCTGGGCGGCCCGTCCATCCCCTTCTCGGCGCCGGGGGCCACCATGAAGTGGCGTGAGACGGCGAGCCGGTCGGCATCGATCTCGACCAGCACGTCGTTCATCATGCAGACCGAGTAGTGGCGCCGTCCGTCGGGCGAGAGCCGGGACCCGTGCGGCATGACGCAGGTGGGAATCCGCTTCACCTCCAGCATCCGGTCGAGCCAGACCACCGACACGGAGCTCGGCACCATGTCGCCGTAGAGGTTGAAGTTCACCGTCCAGGCGTAGTGCCCGCCGGGGGCCACCTGAAGCGTGGCCGGAAACAGGCCCAGCGTCACCATTCCCGCCTGATGGTCGTCGGCGCTGGAGAACTTCCACATCGCCCCGTCGGGCGTGCCGTGCGCCGTGGTCACGTAGTACCACTGGCCGTCGGGGCTCACCGAGAGCCCGTGGGGCCCGACCAGCTCGGTGGGGTTGAGACTGATGCGCCGCTGCCGCTCGACCCGCGCGCCGGTGGGGCCGAACCGCACCAGCGAGATCCGGTCGTTCCCCTCGCTCGCCACGAACATGAAGTAGTCCCGGTCGGGCGGACCGGCCGGGCTTCCGGCGAGTGCCAGCGCGGCGAGCAGCGCGATCATGGGATGGCCGGACCCCGGGACCGCCGCGGATTCACCCGCACCACCCAGAGGCCGTTGTTGAAGTCGTTGACGTAGGCCAGGCCGTCCTTGGGATTCACCACCACCCCCCAGTCGAACGCCGCATTCTGCACCACACCGCCCATGTCGGCGGTGTTGAGCGAGGCCATCTCCCGCTGCTGGGCGCGGAGATCGCCCTTGAGCTCGCCGGAGATGTCGAAGACGTGGAAACCCGCGTCGTAGGCGCCCATGTACAGGGTATCACCCGCCTGCCAGACGTTGTGCACCCCGCCCATCTCGGGCGTGTACCACGCCACCGACTTCGGGTGCGCGATGTCGCTCACGTCGATCACCTGCAGGGTGCCGTACATCCGGCTGGACGACGCGTCCTTGGCGCCCTGGATCGAGCCGTTGAGATAGACCTCGTCGGCGATGAAGACGTACTTCCCGCCCCTCTGCCGCCACGCGGTGTGGGTGCCCCGGGTGAAGCCGGGGGCGGAGACGTCCTCCACGTCGCGGTAGAGCGAGTCGAGGTTGTACTTGAACTGGGAAACGAGTGTCGGCTTGTCGGGCCGGCCGCCCCACTTGCCGTTGCCGATGTCGAGGATCACCAGCCCGTCGTTCCAGTAGCTGGCATAGAGGCGGCCGTCCACGATGTCGAGGTCGTGCACGTAACGCGCGGCGTCGGGCCGATCGGTGCGCCACTCGCCGGCCCGGACCGGCTTGGCCGGGTCCGACAGGTTGACGATGTCGATCGCGCCGGTGCCGTCGTTGGTGAGGTAGACGAACCGCCCGTACTGCGGGTGCTCGTAGATGTAGATCGAGTGCACCCCTCCCGCGACGCCGTCGGTGAACTGGGAGATCTCCTTGGGATGGAGCGGGTCGTGGGTGTCGGCGATGACGATGCCGTTCTTGCGGTCGGCGGCGCCTTCCCGGGTGAAGACCATGTAGTTCCCGTCGGGCGTCGTCTGCATGTCGTTCACCAGCCGGGTGTTCGCCATGATCGAATCGACCACCACGGGATTGCCCGGGTTGCTGATGTCGATGGCGTAGACCCGGTCGCCGCCCATGTGGGTGCCCAGGTAGGCGACGGTGCCGTTGGGATGGATCCAGACCTCGGAGGTGGCGAAGGCGCTCCGCGGCAGGCGGCCGACCACGGTCACCGACCGGCGCACCTCCCGCTCGCCCACCATCACGTTGGCGCTCGCCGCGTGCCGGCCCAGCGTCGCCGTCACGGTGTACGGCCCCGGCCGATAGGCCACGAACCGTCCGTCGGCGTCGAGCTGCCCGTCGCCGGGGGAGAAGCTCCAGGTCGGCGTGAGTCCGGTGATCGCCTTGCCCGACGCGCTGCGCGCCTCGAGCGTGAACGGCACCACGTCGCCCTGGCGCACGGTGGGCCGCGCGGGCGAGAGCGTGAGGGTCCCGATCTGTCCGCCGAGGACCTTCACCACGACGGTGGAGTCGACCCCCCGCACGGACGCGGTCACCCGGGCGGTGCCGGCGGCGTGCCCGGTGATGACGCCGTCCCGATCCACCGACACGACCTTGGACGCGCTGCTCCGCCAGCGCACCGTGTCGAGCGTCCGGTCGTTGGCCTTGGAGAAGGGGACGGCGCTGAGCCGGAGCGACTGCCCGGGGACGATCGTGGCCGCCGTCGGCGCGAGCTCCACCCGCTCCGCCGGCCCGGGCACTCCGAAGAACTCGACCGAGGTGGAGTCCACGAACGGCTCGGTGCCCGGCACCAGCGCGATCAGCGCGAGCGGGAACTTGCCCACCGAGCTGGCGACCAGCCACCCCGTGGTGTCGTTCACTGCGCCTTCCCCCTGTCCGCCCAGCATCTTCACCGCCAGCACGGCGTTGGACACC
>DATMCA010000760.1:0-6688 GCA_035559015.1 Umezawaea sp.
CGAGCGTCGTCTTGCCCGAGCCCGTCTCGCCGACCACGGCCAGGCTGGTGCCCGGCGGGACGACTACGTCGATGCCGGACAGCGTCTGGTGGTCGTCGGCGTAGGCGAACGACACGGCGTCGAACCGCACCTCGCCCCGGACGTCCTTGAGCGGCACGGGCTCCACCGGCGGCTCGATGTCGACCGGCAGGTCGAGGTACTCGAAGATCCGCTGGAACAGCGCCAGCGAGCTCTGGAGTTCCACGCCGGTCTGGATCAGCGACACGGCCGGGCGGAACAGGGTCTGCTGCAACGACACGAACGCGACCAGCGTGCCCAGCGACGCGATCGGCACGCCGAGCGCGCCGCTCGCGCCCGCCGCCCAGTAGATCAGCGCGGGCATGGCCGCCATCACGATGCCGACGGTCGACATCCGCCACCGGCCCGCCATGCTCGCGCGGACCTCCAGCTTCGTCAGCTTCGCCGACTCCTCGGCGAACGACGAGGTCAGCGAGTCCGTGCGGCCCATGGTGTGGCCGAGCAGGATGCCGCTGACCGACAGCGACTCCTGGACGTTCGTGGACATGGTGGCGAGCTGCCGCTGGCGCTCGCCGGTGATCTTCTTGCGCTCGGTCCCCACCCGGCGGCTGATCCACACGAACAGCGGGAGCAGCGCGAGGGACACGATCGTGAGCCGCCAGTCGAGGGCGGTCATGGCGACGACGGTCGCGACGACCGTGGTCACGTTCGACACCAGCGAGGTCGCGGTGGACGTGACGGTCGACTGCATGCCGCCGATGTCGTTGGCGATGCGCGACTGCACCTCGCCGGTGCGGGTCTTGGTGAAGAACGCCAGCGACATGCGCTGGAGGTGGTCGTAGACGGTCGTGCGCAGGTCGTGCATCACGTCCTGGCCGACGGCGGTCGACACGTAGGTCTGGATCACGTTGAACACGCTGGTCGCGACGGCGACGGCGATCAGGCCGCCCGCGAGCAGCGTCAGCAGGCCGACGCGCCCCTGCGGGATCGCCACGTCGAGGATCTCGCGCAGCAGGAACGGCGAAGCCACCGCCACGAGGGACGACAGCAGGACGAACAGGGCGACGACGCCGAGGCGCAGTCGGTAGGGCCGGAACAGGCCCAGGATGCGGCGAACGCTCACCGGGTGCTCCGGTGTGGTGGTCGGCAAGGACACCTCCGTGGGGTTGACTCTTACCTATGGTAACAATGAAAGTGCCTCTGTTATTCTCGGATTTGTGGACGAGGATGAAATCGCAGGTGGGCTGGGCGAGCTGTTCCTCCGCCAGGCCCGTCGCATCCGCCGCGCGTACGGCGAACGCCTCGCCCCGCTCGGCTTCACCCTGGCCCAGTCCCGAGCCCTGGAGGTGATCGCCCGCTACGGCGACACACCACCGCGCATGGTCGACCTCGCCGACCGCCTCCACGTCGTCCCGCGGGCCGTCACGCCGCTGGTCGACGCCCTGGAGGACGCCGACCTGGTGCGCCGCCGGGTCGACCCGGCCAACCGCCGGTCCATGCTGCTGGAGCTGACCGAGCGCGGCGCGCGGACCCGCGAGGCGTTCCGCGAGGCGCGGGCGGAAGCCGCCGCGTCGCTGTTCGCGCCCCTGTCGGCGGAGCAGCAGGAACGGCTGCGGGAGCTGCTGGAGAAGATCGACGCGGCGGCCGAGGAGTCATCCGGTCGCTGACATGAGCACCTCGGCCCGCGCCCACACCGTCGGCAGGAAGTCGAGGGTTCGCTCGGCCCGCGCTTCGAGGTCCGCGCCGCCGGTGACGCCGAGGTCGGCGAGCACGGCGTCGAACGCCGGGGCGAGTTCGCGGTCCAGGTCCGGCGCGTCGGCGGCCAGGATCGCGTGGCAGCGGGCGAACGTGACGGCGATCCAGAAGGCCGCCTCGCGGTGGTCGCCCGCGTCGACCAGCGCGTGGCCGCCGTCGATCGCGATCGGGCGGGCCGCCGCGGTGATGTCGCTGCTGTACGGGAACGGGGTGCGGGACACCGGGACCGTGCGGTCGAACGTGGTCGCCAGGGCGGCGAGGTGGTGGCGGGTCCGCTCGGGCGTCCAGTCGGCGCACCCCAGTTGTGCCAACAGGTCCGGGTACAGCTCACCCGCCAGCGGCCTGGCCTTGAGGTAGCGCAGGCGGACGGTCGGGTTCCGCCGGGCCGCCACCAGCAGGACGTGCGTGGTCACGCCGGTGGGGAACAGCCACGACATCACCCGCCGCGGCCACGGTGCCGCGCGGTCGATGCCGCGAAGGCCCCGCTCCACGCGGGTGCGCGCCTCCTCGCAGCGCCGCCGCACCCACTCGGGATCGTCGAAGTGCCGTGCCACCAACGCCTGCGACGGGCGCAGCTCACCCGTCGGGTCGGCGATGACCGTGTCCGTCCGCAGCCCGCCCGCCACGTGGTAGGAGCCGAGCGCGTCCCGGACCTCCCGCCACGTCACGTGGGTGACCTCCAGCAGGACACCGCGGTACAGGAACTTGCCCGGCTTCGGCCCCGCCCGGTCCACGACCACGGAAACGTCCACATCGGACCCGACGGGCAGTTCGGCGTCGTCCGGCATCCCCACGGTCGAGCCGGTGAGGTACGCCGTGGCCCCCTGCTCGCGCACCCACGCGGCCGCGGCCGCCCTGGCTTCTCCCACCCGCACGCCGCGGAACCTACCGCTTGCGCGGATCATCGGTTCGGACGAGAGTTCGTCGTCGGACAACTGGAGGAACCGTTGATGGACCTGCACCTCACCGGCAAGATCGCCGTGGTCACCGGAGCCAGCAAGGGGATCGGGCTGGCCGTGACCCGAGCCCTGGCGGCGGAGGGGGTCCAGGTCGTCGCCGGGGCCAGGGAGTGGCACGACGAGCCGTCGCCGCTGGTCCACCCGGTGGCCGTGGACCTCGGCACGCCGGACGGGCCCGCGCGGCTCGTCGACGAGGCCGTGACGCGGTTCGGCGGCCTGGACATCCTGGTGAACAACGTCGGCGCGGTGCGCCCCAGGACCGGCGGGTTCCTGTCGATCACCGACGAGGACTGGACGGGGATGCTGGAGCTGAACCTCCTGTCGGCGGTCCGCGCCGCCCGCGCCGCGGTGCCGCACCTGCTGGAACGCGGGGCGGGGTGGGTCGTGACGATCAGCTCGGTCAACGCGTTCCTGCCCGATCCGGGGGTCATGGACTACAGCGCGGCCAAGGCGGCGCTGGCGAACTTCAGCAAGTCGCTGTCCAAGGAGTTCGGTCCGCGCGGGATCCGGGTGAACAGCATCAGCCCCGGCCCGGTCGCCACGGCGCTGTGGCTCGGTGAGGGCGGGGTCGCCGCCACGGTCGCGACCGCGTCCGGGGGCGACCCGGCCGCCGTGGCCAAGAAGGTGGCCTCCGAGGCGGTGACCGGGCGGTTCACCGAGCCCGACGAGGTCGCCGACCTCGTCCTGCTGCTGGCCAGCGACCGCGCGGGCAACGTGAACGGCGCCGACTTCACCATCGACGGCGGCATGATCACGACGATCTAGCGGATGACCGCCAACCCTCGCCGGGGTTGGCGGTCACGCCACTAGCAGCAGTGGTCGCCGCGCCAGGCCTCGCGGCCCTCCTTGACCGCGACCGCGGCGATCACCAGCGCCACCACCGGATCCGCCCAGTACCAGCCGAACAGGCTGTTGAGCAGCAGGCCGACCAGGAGCACACCGGACAGGTACCTGCACAGCAGCGTCTGCTTGGAGTCGGCCACCGCGCTGGCCGACCCGAGTTCGCGGCCCGCGCGCCGCTGCGCGTACGACAGGCCGGGCATCACCAGCAGCGACACCGCGGCCAGCACGATGCCGACGGTGGAGTGCGCCGCGGTCTCGCCGGAGAGCAGCGAGCGCGCGGACTCGACGGTCACGTAGGCCGCGAGCGCGAAGAACGACAGCGCGATCACCTTCAGCGCCGTGCGTTCCCGCGCCTCGGGGTCGGTGCCGGAGAACTGCCACGCGACCGCCGTGGCGGAGGCGACCTCGATCACCGAGTCCAGGCCGAAGCCGATCAGGGCGGTGGACGAGGCGACGGTGCCCGCCGTGAGGGCGATGACCGCCTCGACCACGTTGTAGGCGATGGTCGCGCCGACCAGCAGCCTGATCCGCCGGGTCAGCACGGTTCCGCGCGCGGGGGCGGGCACGGCGGCGGGGGAGCGGCAGGCGTCGCTCACCGGACGGCCGCCGGGACGTGGTCGGCGCACGGGTCGGCGGCGAGGACGACCTTCGCCAGTTCACCCAGCGCGCGGGCCAGGTGCTCGTCGGCCAGCTCGTAGCGCACCTGACGGCCCTCGTAGCTCGCCACGACCAGGCCGCAGCCGCGCAGGCACGCGAGGTGGTTGGACACGTTCGACCTGCCGAGACCCAGTTCGTCGGCCAGTTTCCCCGGATAGTTCGTGCCGTCCAGCAGTGCGATCAGGATCCGGCAGCGGGTCGGGTCCGCCAGCGCTCGACCGAGCCGGGCGAGCGCGTCCGCCCGGGTTTCACACTTCAGCATGTATCCAACAGTACAGCGAATGCTGACATGTCGTCGGCAGTCCGGCGGGACGTTCCCGCCGTCGAGCACGACCGGCGTCGGCGGTCGGTGGACCGGGCCCGTCGGTGGCCACCCGCGGCAGGCCCGCGCCGCGCCGGGCCACGAGCAACCGCCTGCCCTCGTCGTACACCGCGCGGGCTTCCGCCTGCCTGCCGGAGGCGACCAGCGCGGTCATCAGCAGCTCGCGCAAGCGCTCGCGGGTCGGGTTCGCAGCGACCGCCTCGGCCAGTTCCGCGCTCGCCGAAGCGTGCTTGCCCAGCGCCAGGTCGATCTCCAGCCGTTCCTCCAGCGCGGCGGCCCTGGCCTCCTCCAACCTGGTCCGCTGCTCGTCGGCGAAGTCACCGCGCAACTCGGAGAGCGCCGTGCCCTGCCACAGGTCGTGCGCCGACCGAAGCTGGTCGGACGCGGCCCGGAGAGCACCGCGGGCACGGGCCTGGCGGGCCGCGGCGACACGGGTGCGGAACCGGCTCCAGTCGACCGCGCCCGCTTCCACGGACATCGCGTAGCCGCCCCGGACGGAGGTGATCAGACCGTCGTCGGCGGGGGACAGGAGGCGCCGCAACCGGTTCACGTAGGTGCGCACGGTGCCGCGCGCACCCCGTGGCGGCGCCGCGCCCCACACCGCGTCGACGATCTCGTCGACCGACACCGGCCTGCCTTCGCGCAGCAGGAGCAACGCCAGCGCCAGCTTCTGCTGGGGTGACCCGAGTTTCACCTCCTCGGCCCCGCGCCAAGCCCTGATCGGCCCCAGTAACGCGAACCTCAACCCCGTCGACATCGTCGTGCCTCCCCCGGAACCGATTCACCCGAACCACCCGTTCACGGAGGGCGAGGTGGTTCGGTTCGGCCGAGGCGAACTTCCGCCGGAGGTTCAGACCACGAGGCGTTCCCGGAAGAACTCCACGACCCTGGTCCGCGCACCCAGCGCCGGATGGCCGGGCCGGTCGCGCACCTCCCCGGTGACGACCGAGTGGGCCTTCGTCGTGAACCCGCCCTCGTTGCCCGGCTTGGAGTCAAGTTCGATCACCTCGAACGCGTCGCCGAGCCGTTCACGCAGGTGCCGGAACCGCTCGTCGGGAACCATGAAGTCCTCGCTGAACCGCATCCCGAGCACGCACAGCCCCTCGTCCCTGGTGCGCGCGACGATCCGGTCGGCCTCGGCGGGGGAGAGCCCGAGGTCGCGCTTGCGCGCGGCTCCCATCGGGAACGGCACCGACGGCTGGCTCATCACCGGCGCGAGCACCACGTCGTCCACGGCCGCCGCGAGCGCGAAACCGCCGGAGAAGCACATGCCGATCACGCCCACGCCCTTGCCGGGCGTGCGGGCGGCGAGGTCGCGGGACACCGCGCGCAGGTAGTCCGTGACCGGTCGGTGCGCGTTCGTGGCTAGCGCGCGGAACTCCTTGGACACGCAGACCTTCGCCATCGACGCCAGCCCGTAGCCCGCCGTGGCCTTCTTGCCGGGCACGCCGTACAACGACACCAGGACCACGGTGAACCCCTGGTCGACCAGGTGGTCGGCGAACCCCAGCACCTCGGGGTGGATGCCGGGGATCTCGGGCAGCACCACCACACCGGGCCCCTCACCCTTCTCGAAGCAGTCGTGGGTGATCCCCGCCGCCGTGAACGACCGGTGCTCCCAGCCGTTCAGGTCCGATACGGGCGCGCTGTCGGTCATACCGCTCCTCCTGCTGGTGATCGCAACACGACGATCATGCCGCGTCGCGGGGGATGAACGCGGCAACCGCGAACCCCAGGAGCGCCGCACCGGCCGCCGCGATGAAGCAGACGTGGAAGCCGAACCGCGAAGGCCCGGTGGCGACCGCGGTGTTCGCCAACACGGTCGCGAGAACCGCGCTGGCCGTCGACGTGCCGATCGACCGCATCAGCGTGTTCACCCCGTTCGCCGAAGCCGTCTCCCCCAACGGCACCGACCCCATGATCAACGCCGGCATGGCGGAGAACGCGATGCCGATCCCCCCACCGATGATCGCCGACGCCACCACCACCTGCCACACCGCCGACGTCAGCACCACCGCCATCCCGTTCCCCACCGCGATGACCGCCACCCCCAGCAGCAACGTCGTCCGCGCCCCGAACCGACGGGTAATACGAGCGGAGAAGGGCGACAGCACCATCATCACCACCCCCAACG
>DATMCA010000761.1:0-3011 GCA_035559015.1 Umezawaea sp.
CGTGCTCACGCTGGACGACGCGGGCCAGGCCACGATCCAGCTCCACGTGTCCGATTCGGACAGCGGTGCGACCGTGCGCGCTCACGCGCGGCCCGCGGACGACACCGAGTGGACGCTGCACATGACCGGCACGATCGTGCCCGGAGTGGTGGATTTCCCGGCGCCGGACCTGGATTCCGTCCGCGCGCGATGTCGGGAGCCGTTACGCCCCAACGAGTTCTACGACGCCATGGGAGCGAGGGGGGTAGAGCACGGCCGGGCGTTCCGGGCGGTCGACGAGCTGTGGCTGGGTGAACGGGAAGCGCTGGCCGCCCTGGTCGCACCGGCCGAGGTGGCGTCCGAGACCGGCCGCCACGGCATCCACCCGGTGTTCCTCGACGCCGCTCTCCAGGTGCTGACCGCGGGCCTCCCCCGCGATACCGACGACTCGGGCCCCTTTGTCCCGCTCGCGGTCGACCGGATGACCGCGCGACCGCTGGGGCCGGGTGAGCGTGACCGCCTCTGGGCGCATGCCCGAATCCGCTCCGCGGGCGAGGCCGGTGTGGTCGGTGATGTCATTCTGTCCACCGAGGACGGAAGCGCAGTCGCCGTGCTCGAAGGCGTCCACATCAGACAGGTGGACAGCGACTCCTGGCTGCCCGCGTCGACAACACTGGACCACGCGCTCTACGAGGTGCTCTGGCAGCGCCAGGAGCGCGCCGTTCCCCAACCGTCGCCCCGGTCCGGTGGGTGGCTGGTCCTCGCCGACGGTCGCGGCGTGGGCGCGGACGTGGCGGCCCGCCTGATCGAGGACGGAGACAAGGTCGTCCTGGCGGTCGCGGGAGACCACTACGACGACCGGGACCCCGACCGGATCGTGCTCCGCCCCGATCACGGCGACGACGTGCGCCGGGCGGTGCACGCGGCACGGGAGCGGATGGGTTCGCTGAAGGGCGTCGCACACCTGTGGAGCCTGGACGCGGCCGAGTCCGGGCTGACCGGGCTCCGGTCCGCGCAGCGGCGGGGTGTAGTCGGCGCGCTGCACCTCGTTCACGCGCTCGCGGAGGACGCGGGGGCACGGCTCTGGCTCATGACCAGCGGCGTCCACCAGGTCGGCGGCTCGGCGCCGGAGTCGGTGGCGCACGCGCCCGTGTGGGGGCTCGGCAGGGTGGCCGCAGTCGAACACCCCGAGCTGCGCCCCACGCTGGTGGACCTCGACCCCGTTCCGGATCCGGCGGCGGCGCGGTGGATCGCCGACGAGCTGCGGGCCGACGACGCGGAGACCCAGGTGGCGGTCCGCGAAGGGGTGCGCCACGTGGCACGGCTGGTGCGCCGGGCAGCGCCGCGCACCGCCCGCGCCGACGTCGTGCGCCAGGACGCGACCTACCTCGTCACCGGCGGGCTCGGCGCGCTGGGGCTGCTGGTGGCGCGCTGGCTGGTCGAACGCGGTGCGCGCCACCTCGTGCTCCTGGGCCGCGGCGGCGGCGCCCAGGAGGAACTGCGCGCACTGCGCGACGCGGGCGCCGAGGTCCGCGTGGCGCGGGCGGACGTGAGCGACGACGCGTCCCTCGCGCGGGTCCTTGCCGACGCGGCGAGCACCATGCCTCCGGTGCGGGGCGTCGTGCACGCCGCCGGTGTCCTCGACGACGCCACCCTCGGCACCCTCGCCCCGGAGCGCCTGCTCGCCGTCCTCGAACCGAAGGTCGCCGGGGCGTGGAACCTGCACCACCTGACGGCGGACCTGCCGCTCGACTTCTTCGTGCTGTTCTCCTCGCTCGCCGGGGTGCTCGGTTCACCGGGTCAGGGGAACTACGCGGCGGCCAACGTCTTCCTCGACGCGCTGGCGTCGTGGCGGGCCTCGCGCGGCCTGCCCGCCCTGAGCATCGCCTGGGGCCCCTGGGAGAACACGGGCCTGTCGGTGCGGCCGGAGGGTACGGGCCGGTTCGTCGAGCGCGCCGGGGTCAAGGACATCACGCCCGCCGGTGGCGCCGGTTGGCTGGAGCTGCTGTTCGGCGTCGAGGCACCGCAGGTCGCCGTGGCGCTGGTCGACTGGCGGCGCTGGGCGACGGCGACGGCGCTGTCCCCGCTGACCGCCGAACTCGTGGGCGCGCCGGCGCCCGCGCGCACCCTCACCGCCGACGACCTGCTCACCGCCGACCCGGCGGATCGTCGGGAGCTGTTCGAGACCTACCTGCACGGAGCGATCGCGCGGGCGCTCGACATGCCGCCCGAGAAGCTCGACGTCGACCAGCCGCTGATCGACATCGGCCTGGACTCCCTGGTCGCGGTCGGCATGAAGAACCAGGTCGAAGTGGACCTCGGCATCTCGCTGCCGCTGGCCGCCGCGCTCGAAGGCGCCAGCGTGCGGCAGCTCGCCGAGCAGATGCTCGACGGCACCACCGCCGGGACCGCGCCACCACCGCGGGACGACGGCCTGGAAGCCGAGTCCTGGGAAGAGTTTGAAATTCTCTGACGTCACCTGGAGGGGGCTGCAATGGGAACCGTGCAGGAGTTGATCGCGGATCTCTCACGACGGGGCGCGATGCTCTGGGCCGACGGGGACGAACTCCGCGTCCGCGCACCCAAGAACGTCCTCACGGACGACCTGCGCACGGCTTTGAAGGAGAACAAGGACGAGATCCTCGTCCGGCTCCGCGCGCGGGCCTCCGGTTCGCCCGCCGCGATCCCGAAGGTCGTACCCGCACCGGAGGAGCTGCACGAGCCGTTCCCGCTCACGGACATGCAGCAGGCCATCTGGGCGGGCGGGCGCGACGCGTTCGAGATCGGCAACCTCTCGGGCAACGGCTACATCGAGGTCGACGCGATCGCGCTCGACGTGGACCGGTTCGCGGCCGCGTGGCGCCTGCTGATCCGGCGGCACTCCATGCTGCGCGCCATCGTCCTCCCGGACGGGCGCAACCGGATCCTGCCGAAGGTGCCGGACTACGAGGTCGAGGTGCTCGACCTGCGCGGCCGGCCCGCCGACGAGGTGACGGCGCAACTCGAGGAGTTCCGGCTGGAGATGCCGCGGG
>DATMCA010000762.1:0-12653 GCA_035559015.1 Umezawaea sp.
CTCCGGCGCGGAGGCCGTGGAGAACGCCGTCAAGATCGCCCGGCACGCCACCGGCCGCACGGCCGTCGTCGTCTTCGACCACGCCTACCACGGCCGGACGAACCTCACGATGGCGCTGACGTCGAAGAACATGCCGTACAAGCAGGGTTTCGGCCCGTTCGCGCCCGAGGTGTACCGGGTGCCGATGTCGTACCCGTACCGCGACGGCGGCCTGACCGGCGCCGAGGCCGCGGCCCGCGCGATCGACCTGATCGAGAAGCAGGTCGGCGCGACCAACGTGGCGTGCGTGCTGATCGAGCCGATCCAGGGCGAGGGCGGCTTCGTCGTGCCCGCGCAGGGTTTCCTGGGCGCGATCTCCGCGTGGTGCACGGCCACGGGCGCGCTGATGGTGGCCGACGAGATCCAGACCGGCTTTTGCCGCACGGGTTCCTGGTTCGCCAGCGACCACGAGGGCCTGGTGCCGGACCTGGTCGCCACCGCCAAGGGCATCGCGGGCGGCCTGCCGCTGGCCGCCGTCACCGGCCGCGCCGACCTGATGGACTCCGTCCACGTCGGCGGCCTGGGCGGCACCTACGGCGGCAACCCCGTCGCGTGCGCCGCCGCCCTGGGCGCGATCCGCACCATGCGCGAACTCGACCTCTCCGCCGCCGCGCGCCGCATCGAGGAGGCGGTGCTCCCCCGGCTGAGGGCGTTGGCGGAGAAGACCGGATCCTTCGCGCCCTCCGCGGGGAGGAGTACGTCGGCCGGTCTGATCGGTGACATCCGCGGCCGGGGCGCGATGCTGGCGATCGAGTTCACCGAGCGCACGCCGGAGGTCGCGGGCCAGGTCGCGAAGGCCTGCCACGCCGCCGGTGTGGTCGTGCTGACCTGCGGCACCTACGGCAACGTGGTCCGCCTGCTGCCGCCGCTGGTCATCCCGGACGACCTGCTGGCCGAAGGCTTGGACGTCCTCGAACAGGCGATCCTGGGAGTGGCGAAGTGACGACCCCGTACTGGGTCGCGGGTTCCGCGACGACGAGCGCCACCGAACTGGCCGTGCACAGCCCCTTCGACGGCGCGCTGGTCGGCACGACCTCGCAGGCGACGGCGGACGACGTCGAACGCGCGGTGGCCGCGGCCGAGGCGGTCGCGCCGGACCTGGCCGTGCTCCCGGCGCACGCCCGTGCCGCCGCGCTCGACCACGTGTCCCGGCGACTGCTGGAACGCGCCGACGAGATCGCGGAACTGATCACCGCCGAGGCGGGCAAGCCGATCAAGTGGGCGAGGGTCGAGGTGACCAGGGCGGCCTCGACGTTCCGCTGGGCGGCCGAGGAGGCCCGCCGGTTCTCCGGCGAGTTGCAGCGGCTCGACACCGACCCGACGGCGAGCGGCCGCATGGCGCTCGTGCGCCGCGTGCCGCGCGGCCCGGTGCTCGGCATCGCGCCGTTCAACTTCCCGCTGAACCTGGTGGCGCACAAGGTCGCCCCGGCCATCGCGGTGGGCGCCCCGATCATCCTCAAGCCCGCTCCCGCGACCCCGTTGACCGCGCTGCTGCTGGGCGAACTGCTGGCCGAGACCGACCTGCCCGCAGGCGCGTGGTCGGTGCTCCCGGTGCCGAACGAGGTCGCCGCCGAACTCGTCACCGACCCCCGCCTGCCGGTCGTCACGTTCACCGGTTCCGGCCCGGTCGGCTTCGGCATCCTGGACCGCGTGCCGCGCAAGCACGTGACCCTGGAACTGGGTGGCAACGCGGCGGCCATCGTCTGTCCCGATTGGACGGACGTCGACTGGGCCGCGCAGCGGATCGCCACGTTCGCCATGTACCAGGCGGGCCAGTCGTGCATCTCCGTGCAGCGGGTCTACGTGCACCGGGCGGTCTACGAGGAGGTCGCGGCGGCGGTGGTGGCGCACGTCGACAAACTCGGGACCGGCGACCCGTCGCTGCCGACCACGGACGTCGGCCCGCTGATCAACCGACCGGCGGCGGAACGCGTCGAGTCGTGGGTGGCCGACGCCGTCGCGGCGGGCGCGACCCTGCTGACCGGCGGCGGCCGGGACGGCTCGACCGTCGCACCGACCGTGCTGGCGGGCGTGCCGGAGGACGCGAAGGTCGTGGCCGAGGAGGTCTTCGGCCCGGTCGTCGTGCTCCAGGTCGTCGACAGCGTCGAGGAGGCCTTCGCCAAGGTCAACGCCTCCCGCTTCGGCCTCCAGGCGGGCGTCTTCACCCACGACGTCCGCGTCGCCTTCCAGGCGTCGGCGAAGCTCGCGGTCGGCGGCGTGATCGTCGGCGACGTCCCGAGCTTCCGCCCCGACCAGATGCCCTACGGCGGCGTGAAGGAATCCGGCATCGGCCGCGAGGGCGTCCGGTCGACGATGGACGACCTGACCGAACAACGCGTGCTCGTGCTGACCGGCCTGACCATCTGACCGCCGGGTGGCGCCGACCCCCAGCGGCGCCCCCGGCACCCAGATCCAGGTCCCCACCTGCTCGAACTTGGTTAACCATCTCGTCGGGCCCACGTGCGAACGAGCCAGCCCCTCATCCGCACGACAGCGGCCGTGCCGCACACCAAAAGGCCTGGTCTAGACCAACCTCGACACCCTGGTCCCATCTCGACAACGAATACCTCCAGCTAGCACACACCTTGTGAGGATCCCTCAAACCTCCGAGGCGTTCCCAGTTTTACGAACCTGGTGTGCTCCACAGGCTTGGTTCCCCGATCTTGACGGCCCGCCGGATCCGTGTGCATCCTGCATGGCCGCCACGACGAGAGGAGCCGCCGTGCCGGTCACCATCAGGGACGTCGCACGCCAGGCAAGGGTGTCGGTGTCAACGGTGTCGCGAGCGATCAGCGCACCGGACCTGGTCCGCGCCGACACCAGGGAACGCGTGCTGGAGGTGGTGCGCGGACTGGGTTACCAGCCCAACCCCGCCGCCCGCAGCCTGATCACCGGGCGCACCGGGAACCTGGGCATCGTGGTCCCGGACCTGGGCAACCCGTTCTTCCCCTCGGTGCTGCTCGGCGTGCAGGCGAGAGCGCGCGAGTCGGGCAACTCGGTGTTCTTCTGCGACAGCGGCCAGGACGCCGTCACCGAGGAGGAGCTGATCCGCACGATGGCCCGCCAGGTCGACGGCGTGGTGGTGTGCGCGTCGGCGCTGGACGACGAGACGCTGGCCGAGCTGTCGACGTTGACCACGATGGTGCTGGTCAACCGCGCGCTGCCCGGCGTGCCGTCGGTGCTGATGGACAGCGCGACCGGCATGGCGGCCGTCGTCGAGCACCTGGCCGCGCTGGGGCACCGGCACTGCGCGTACCTGAACGGGCCCGTGCGGGCCTGGTCGAACCAGTTCCGCCGCACCGGTCTCCGGGAGGCGGCCTGCCGCTCCGGGGTCTCCCTGTACGAACTGGGGCCGTACGAGCCGACGTTCCAGGGCGGCGCGCGAGGGGTCGACGCCGCGCTGGCGGCCGGGGTGACGGCGATCATCGCCTACAACGACCTCATGGCGCTGGGGGTCCTGACCAGACTCGCTGAGCTCGCCGTCGCCGTGCCGGAGCGGATCAGCGTCACCGGGTTCGACGACATCCTGTACGCCGCGATGTGCGGCCGCCCGCTCACGACGGTGACGATGCCCGCCGAACTCGCGGGCCGCGCCGCCGTCGAACTCCTGCTCGACCGGCTCGACAACGCCGACGGCCCGGCGGAATCGACCATCCGGGAACTTCCGACCACATTGGTCATCCGGTCTACCACCGCTCCACCTGCCGGCCCAGCCCGCCTCTGAAGACCTCCGACCACCGCCGGGCCCCCGGACTCCGCCTCCGAAGGGGCCTCGGCCCGCACGGCCGTGCGACTACGCTGCGTGTGTGACGTTCAGCGGATTCGACCCGGAACTGCTGGGACAACTCCGCACCAGCGGGGCGTTGCGCGAGCAGACGTACCTCCTGCAACGGGTGATCCGCTCGGTCGAACCGGCCACCCTGCTGAGCCAGCACTCCTCGACGCTGGCCGGGCTGGCCGCCGAACTGCCCCGCACCCACGCCGCGCTGCTGAGCTACAGCGTCCTGGGCCAGCCGAAGGGCAGGCTGCTCAAGTCGTTGTGCCTCAACGCTGCCGCCGCCGTGCAGCGCGCCGCCACGGCGACCGGCCACCAGCCGCTGGTGCACTTCACCCACACCATGGCGGAGATCGTGGACTACGTCGGCGTGTACCGCGACGACAAGCAGAGCCGCGCGGAGGCCGCCGCGTTCGCCGCGCGCCTGGACACCCTCATCGCCGAGCTGCCGAAGCTGCTGTGGACGCTGTTCCTGGACTCCTGGCACGCCACCGCGTCCACGCCGACCAGGTGGGCGCGGCTCGACCAGGTCAGCGACGAGGTGGCGTGCCTGGTGGCCGCGACCGACCGCGACCCGGACACGCTCCAGCAGGAGCTGACGCACACCCTGGCCAAGCACGGCGCCGACCCCGCCGCGATCTGGCAGACCCTGCACCCGGACCGGGTGCGCCACCACGTGGCGTGCGTCGTGCACGGCGCGGGCGAGCTGTCCGGACTGTCCGCGCTCGACCCGACCGCCCGCCAGTGGACGTCCGGTCAGCCGGAGAAGCTCGGCTGGGGCGCGGCCCGCGACCGGCTGCGCCAGTTCCTGGCCACCGTCCCGGCCACGTCCACCACGTGCGTCGTGGCCGTCGACGTGGAGGCCGTCGACAAGCCCAGCGCGGGCCGCCTGGCCCGCCGCCGCGTCACCGAGCTGCTGGACCAGTACGTCGCGGGCCACCGCCTGCTCACCATCTCGCTCGACCCGCGGATGCTCGTGACGCGCGCGGGCACCGTCCGCAGCGACGAGCTGACCCCGCGCCGCTCCACCGTGCAGCGCGCGTACCCGCTCGTGCAGCGCTGGCCGCGAGGGCCTGCGCATGGCGCACCTGGCCCGCACCACCGATTCCCCGCTCACCGCCGCCGCGCTGTCGTGGGCCGCGCTGGAGGCGTGCGGCGTCAACGAGAAGGCGTCGCAGCTCGCGGGAGTGCTGGCGCTCCAGGCGATGCGCCAGCAGGTCGTCGAGGCGCACCAACTCCTGCACCAGTCGGCGACGGCGTCCGCCAAGCACGCGCGGAGCCGCGTCGGCACCACGAACCGCCGCGTCCTGAGCCTGCGGCGCGCCATCGACCGGTGCGCCCCCGACCACCCGGAGCTGAGCCGCCTGCGCGCCGCGCTGGCCGCCGCCGACACCCGGCACAACGACGCGCTGAACCGCCAGGACGCGCTCGACGTCACGCTGCACGAACCCCTTGCGGTGGTGGGGAAGTACGCCACCCTCGACGACCACCGGTACCTGCTCGACGTGAACCGCTGGGTCGACGTCCTGCTGCCCGCGCGGTCCCACGACGCCCCCGAACTGCTCGACGCGCGCGTCGCCGTCCACGACCTGCTCCCCCACGTGGCGCCGCTGGCCGCCCGCCAGGTCACCGACTGGCAGGGCAGGCTCGCGTCGGCGGGCAACTGCGCCCGCTGGCTGGTGACCACCCGGGAGCGCATGCGCTCCCTGCTGGACGCCCTCTACAGCGCCCGGAACCTGGCCCTGCACTCCGGCGTCTTCCAGGCCACGGGTGACGTCGTGCTCGGGCTGGGCGGGCTCATGGTCGTCGACTTCACCCTGGAGGTCCTCGGCAACTGGTACCGCAACGCCACCGGCCCGGACGCCCACGCGTCACCGCTGGAGGTGGTGCGCGAACTGGCCGCCCGCCAGGAGGACCTGTGCGGCAGGCTCCGCGACGCGCGCGGAGCCGCGTACCCGCTGAACGTCGAGTGGCTCACCAGCCCGAGCACCGAGGGGGCCTGGGACCGGGTCTGACGTCTGCCGGGTCAGGGCGCGGTCAGCCTGCGCACCGCGTCCACCACGGCGGCGCGGCGGCGGTCCCGGTCGGCGGGTGCGAACACGTCGAACTCCGGGTTCATCGACGACCACGACGTGCTCACGGCCTGGACCAGCGCGAGCAGCGCGGCGGGCGGGTAGTGGTCGGCCAGCACCCCCTCGGCCTGCGCCCGCGCCACCTCGTCGAGCCGGGTCCGGTTGATGTCGACCACGGCGTCCAGGTGCGCGCTGCCGGGCCGTTCCAGCCGGTACCAGACGGCCAGGCGCTGCGCGGCCGGGTTCTCCTCGAAGTAGTCGTGCAGCCGTCCGGCGTACGCGGGCAGGTCACCCGCGTCGAACGGCACCCGTTCCAGGAACTCGGCCACGTGGGCCGTGAAGACCGCGTCGAACAGCAGGTCCTTGCTCCCGTAGTACGCGTACAGCATCGCCTTGTTGCACCCCGCGACCTCGGCGATCCGGTTCACCCGCGCGCCCGCGATCCCCAACTCGGCGAACTCCGCCGTCGCGGCCTCCAGCAGCCGCTTCCTGGTGCGCTCAGCGTCTCGGATCACCCGGAAAGGCTACCAACCAAACGGTCGGTTGACAGGGGCGGGGTTTCGGCGTTCCCTGGAAGTATCCAACCGGTCGGTTATAAGAAGAGGCGATCATGTCCAAGACCTGGCTCATCACCGGCAGCTCCCGCGGTCTAGGCCGGGAGCTGGCGAAAGCCGCACTGGAGCACGGCGACAACGTCGTCGCCACCGCCCGCAACCCCGTCGACCTGGAGGGGCTCACCGAGAAGTACGGCGACCGCGTCCGCGTCGTGGCCCTGGACGTCACCGATCCCGCGGCGGCGGCCTCGGCCGTGCGGACGGCCGTGGAGGCGTTCGGCTCGCTGGACGTGGTCGCGAACAACGCGGGCTACGCGAACTCCGCGCCGATCGAGCACACGACGGACGAGGACTTCCGCGCGCAGGTCGAGACGAACCTGTTCGGCGTGGTGAACGTGACCAAGGCGGCGCTACCCGTGCTGCGGGAGCAGCGGTCCGGGCACTTCCTCCAGTTCTCGTCGATCGGCGGCCGGGTCGGGGGCACCCCCGGAATGGCCGCTTATCAGACGGCCAAGTACGCGGTGGAGGGGTTCTCGGAGGTGCTGCACAACGAGGTCGCGCCGTTCGGGGTGAAGGTGACGATCATCGAGCCGGGGGCTTTCCGGACGGACTGGGGCGGGAGCTCGATGAGCCTCGGGGCGGTGGATCAGGAGTACGAGTCGACGGTCGGGGCGCTGCACCGGTACCGGGTCTCGGCGGACGGGAACCAGCCGGGGGATCCGGCGAAGGCGGCGGAGGTGGTCGTCGGGATCGTGGGGCTGGAGGAGCCTCCGCTGCGACTGCTGTTGGGGTCTGACGCGCTTCGGGCGGCGGTCGAGTCGGCGGGTTCCCGGACTCGCGAAGCTGAGGCGTGGGCGGAAATCAGCAGGTCGACGGACTACGCCTGATGGGTGAAGTGTGACGTGGACCATATCCGTTGCCGGGTTCGGGATTCGCGCTTAGTTTGGTCTTACACGAGGAAGGAGGTGGTCCGAAGTTGTATAGCTATAGGACTTTTCGTGAGGTGTCCGTCCGCTAGGACCGCCCGTTAGGGACCCTTTCCGGAGCGGCCTGGCGAGTTCCAGGCAGGCACCCGACCCCCGGCACCCCGAGCCCAGTCCAGCTCGGTCCGCACGCAGTGCGGGTAAACGGTCCGGGGGTCGTCCCTTTTTCGAGGGATGTTGGTCTGGGGCTTGATGGAGTCGGTTGCCTGCACTGCGGCCGATGCGTTGCGATGACTTGGCCGCGCGGATTGGCATTCGCCATGACCGTGGCCCATGGTCGGCCAATGCGTTGTGGTGGCCCGACTGCCCGAGTCGACTTTCGCCGCGACCCCGCCCCATGGCCCACCCTCTGCGGCGCAACAGTTTCCAGCAGATCACTGCCCCGCCTTGACATCCCTGGCCGACTGCCAGCCTTCCGACACGGCCACTGGCCGGCCCACCACCTTCCGGCACGGCCACCAACCGGCCCACCACCTTCCGGCGCGATGGCTGGCAGCCCACGCATTCCGGCCGATGATCTTCCAGCCCACGACGTTGCCGCAGACAGGTGCTTTGAAATCAGTACCCACCCTGCCCCCGATCCGGAGCGCCCTCATGGTCGGCCGTGCCGTGTCAAGGCGTCTTTCCAGCCTTGACGCGGTGCGTCCGGCCATGAAGACAATTGCGCGAGCGGGGGGAGTTCAAGTGGTGCTTCAGTCACCGCTGCTTCACGCAGCGCTTCAAGCTTCGAGCAGTGGTGCTTCAAGGCGGGAAGCCCAGGGCTCCCTCACCCCGCTCGCGAGTTCCGGTAGGCCGGTGCCCACCTCCAAAGCATGGTGCGCTCGCAGGCACGGGGCCAGGATCGGTCGACCTGCTCAGGCTCGGGGCTGGTCAATGCGGGCGGAGACTTTGGCGGCGAACTGTGTGTGCGTGAGGCCATGCCGAGAGCCGCCAAGGGGTTCATCTGCCCGCCCACGGTCACAAGTTGGTCCGGACACGGCGAAGCGCCGCCGACTCCGTCCCCACAGAACGGTGTTGGCGGCGCTTCCGCTTCCGCAATAACGCCAGAACGGTCAGTCCTTGCGGAAGGCGTCCTTGACCTTCTCGCCTGCCTGCTTGAGCGAGCCCTTGGCGCGCTCCGCGCGGCCTTCTGCCTGCCACTGCTCGTTGTCGGTGGCGTCGCCGAGCGCTTCCTTGGCGCGGCCCTTGAGTTCTTCGGCCTTGTTGCTGATCTTGTCCTCGGCACCCATGACCGATCCTCTCCACTCGACGGTAGGTCTGTGCCTCGGGTACCCGTGGCGACCGGAGGTAAACAGCGATGGGCCGGTGTACTACGGTGATCGTTAGCGGTTGAAAAGCCAGCCGCAAGCCATCGGGTGTCCTCTCCGGAGGGCACCCGTGTCAGCGAGGGGCGACGGCAGTGTGCCGACGTCGCGCGGTGGGCTTGCCTGAGCTTTCCGCTGGCCCGTCTCCCCGCGTTCTGGCATGGCTTCCGTGTCCCGACGTGTGAGAGGAGCCCGACCGTGGTCGGGGATGACGGTCAGGTGGATCCGCTGAGCGTGCGGATCGCCGGCCTTGAGGCTGAGGTCGCGGGCCTGCGCAAGGCGTTGCAGACCCGCACGGTGATCGGTCAGGCCACGGGCCTGATCGCGGCCGTCCAGGGCCTCACCCCGCAGCAGGGCTTCCAGTTGCTCGTCCGGATGTCGCAGCACCACAACGTGAAGCTTCACTCGATCGCGGTGAAGCTCGTGGACCTCGCCGGTGAGCTGGGGCCGCGGCAGGCGGTGCGGTCGGTGCACCTGCCGGTCGAGCCGCACGAACGGGCGGAGGAGGCGCAGTGGCCGGGGGTGGACGTGGTGGAGGCCGCGCGGCAGTTGGTGGCCGCGCACGAGGCGGCGCACCGCGTTGACGATGCGCCTGCCGACGTGCGAAGACAGTTGGCCGACGAACTGACGTTAGCCGGTCAGCTCCTGGCTGAACGACTGGCCGACGTGGGCTGGTTGGACGACGAGCCGGTCGCCTGAACGATCGCGAACGACTCGGCGGGCAGCCGGATCGCCCGGTCCACCAGCGCCACGTCGCCGGACGCGAGCAGCACCCAGCCGCCGTCGACGTCCAACGACTGGGTGACCGCGGTGGCGCCGAGGTTGCACACCAGCCGCAGGTCGCCGCGGCGCAGGAGGAGCACGGTGCCCATCTGCTCGACGGAGAACTCGTCCAGCCGCGGGTCGGCCAGTTCGGGGTGGGCCCGGCGCAGCGCGATGAGCGACCGGTAGAGGTCGAGCACCTCGCGGTGGTCGGGCTTGTCCACCTCCGCCCAGAGCAGCCTCGACCGCTCGACCGTTGCGGGGTCCATCGGGTCCGGCACCTCGGCCTCGCCCCAGCCGTGCGCGCCGAACTCGCGGCGCCTGCCGGTGCGGACCGCGTTCGCCAGCTCCGGGTCCGGGAAGGACGCGAAGAACTGCCACGGCGTGCTCGCGGCCCACTCCTCCCCCATGAAGATCATCGGGGTGTACGGGGAGCAGAACACGACTGCCGCGCCGCAGGCCAGCAGGCCCGGCGACACCGTCGCGGACATCCGGTCGCCGGTGGCGCGGTTGCCGATCTGGTCGTGGTTCTGCAGGTACGCCAGGAACCGGTAGCCGGGCAGCACGCGGGTGTCGACCGGACGGCCGTGCGTGCGACCGCGGAACGACGACCACGTGCCCGCGTGGAAGAACACCTCGCGCAGCGTCCGGGCCAGCGCGCCCGGCTCGGCGAAGTCGGCGTAGTAGCCGTGGGTCTCCCCCGTCAGCGCGACGTGCAGGCAGTGGTGCAGGTCGTCCGACCACTGCGCGCCCAGCCCGTAGCCGCCGCCCTCGCGGGCCGTCACGAGCTTCGCGTCGTTCAGGTCCGACTCGGCGATCAGCGTCAACGGCCGCCCGACGCCCGCCGAGAGGGCGTCGACCTCGACGGCCAACGCCTCCAGCAGGTGCGTGGCGCGGCGGTCGAGCAGGGCGTGCACGGCGTCGAGCCGCAGCCCGTCGACGTGGAAGTCCCGGAGCCAGCCCAACGCGTTGTCGATCACGTACCGGCGGACCTCGTCCGAGCCGGGGCCGTCGAGGTTGAGGCCGGGACCCCAGTCGTTCCGGCCCGCGAAGTACGGGCCGAACCGGTCGAGGTACGCGCCGGACGGCCCGAGGTGGTTGTAGACCACGTCGAGCAGCACGCCCAAGCCCTTGGCGTGGCACGCGTCCACGAACCGCTTGAACGCGTCCGGACCGCCGTAGGGCTCGTGCACCGCGCCCCACAGCACCCCGTCGTAGCCCCAGCCGGCGGTGCCGTCGAAGGAGTTCACCGGCAGCACCTCGACGAGCGTGATGCCGAGGTCCACCAGGTGGTCGAGCTTGCCGATGGCCGAGTCCAGCGTGCCCTCGGGGGTGAACGTGCCGATGTGCAGCTCGTAGACCACCCCGCCCGGCAGCGCCCGCCCGGTCCAGTCGTCGTCGGTCCACTCGAACGCCGAGTGGTCGTACCGGCGCGACGGCCCGTGCACGCCTTCGGGCTGCCACAGCGAACGGGGGTCCGGCAGCGCGTCGGCCGAGTCGTCCAGCAGGAACGCGTAGTCCGCGCCGTCGACGGCGGCGGACCACCAGCCTTCGGTACTCGACGCCATCGCGTGCTCGACACCGTCGACGCGCACGCGGACCCGCTCCGCCTTGGGAGCCCACACAGAGAAGGTCACGAGGTCTCCCGCACCAGCAGCGCGACCGGGTAGCGGTCGAGCAGGGACGCCACGGACGTGCCGACCTCCCGGCCGGTCAGCGCGTCGGTCCACTCACCCGGCGGCAGCGGCAGCACGGTGTCGCGCCAGCCGCCCGAGGCCGCGAGGCCCAGCGGGAGCCGGGTGGCGACGACCGCGAGGTCCGGAGACCGGTGGTACGCCACGACGTGGTCGGCCGCGACGCCCTCGGCGGGCAGCGGGCGGTAGCCGCGGAACAGCTCCGGCCGCACCCGGCGCAGGCGCAGGGCCCGTTGCACCACCAGGAGCTTCGCCGCGCCGGTCTCGTCGACCTCGGGCAGCCACCAGTCCTCGATGCGCGCCAGCAGCTCGCGCCGGACCGCGTAGTCGACGGGCCGCCGGTTGTCCGGGTCGACCAGCGACAGGTCCCACAGCTCGGTGCCCTGGTACACGTCCGGCACACCGGGAGCGGTGAGCTGCACCAGCTTCTGGCCCAGCGCGTTCGACCAGCCCGCGTCGCGGATCCGGTCGACGAACGCCTCGATCTCGCCGCGTGTCACGGCGTCGCCGAGCACCTGCTCGGGCCACGCAGCGACGGCCGCCTCGAACTCCTCGTCGTGGTCGACCCACGTCGTGCGGAGCTTCGACTCCTTCGCGGCCTTGTCCAGGTAGTCGCGCAGCCGGTCCGGTCCGATGGGCCACGCGCCCACGATCGTCTGCCACGCCAGCAGGTTCAGCGACGGCTCGTCGATGCCGTGGCGCTTCGTCCACCCGCGCACCAGGCCGCCGAACTCCTCCGGCAGCTCGGACAGCACGGCCAGCCGGGCCCGCACGTCCTCCGAGCGCTTCGTGTCGTGGGTGGACAGTGTCGTCATGGACTCCGGCAGGGCCGAATCCCGTTGCGCCGCAAGGGTGTGGAACTCCTCCACCGGCACACCGAAGCGGTCCGGCGCGCCACCGACCTCGTTGAGCGCCACGAACCTGGTGTACCGGTAGAACGCGGTGTCCTCGGTGCCCTTGGCGACGACCATGCCGGACGTCTGCTGGATCCGGGTGGCCAGTTCGCCGTCCGGGTCCGCGCGGACCTGCTCGTCCAGCGCCTCGGCGCCCTTCACCCGCGACACCGCCGCGGCCCAGTTCTTCTCGCCCTCGGGCAGGTACGACCGGTACACCGGGAAGTTGACCATCACACCCGCGACGGCCGCCTCGGCGTCCGCCCGGTCGACGCCCTGGACGAGCGCGCCGATCCGGCGGACCTCGGCCCGCAGGATCGAGTCCGTCACGAGCGTGCGGCAGGTGTGCTCGACGGCCTCGAAGTCCGTCTCCTGGCCCAGTTCCGCGGCCAGCGCGGTGAACCGCTCCTCGGCGCTCGGGTCGACGAAGACCCCGCAGATCTCGCGCAGGGCGTCGTACCCGGTGGTGCCCTCGACCGGCCAGCTCGTCGGCAGCGGTTCGCCGACGCCGAGGATCTTCTCCGCGACGATCCAGACGCCCGACCGCTCCTTGAGCATCCGGAAGTACCCGCCGGGG
>DATMCA010000763.1:0-5246 GCA_035559015.1 Umezawaea sp.
GTCGAGGCCTACGACGACCCGGTGTCCTTCGAGGACGCCGTGGAAGTGGCCGCGTCGCTGGTCGGGGCGGCGGTCGAGAGCGGGCACCCGGTGCGGCTGCTGACGTCGTCCGGGACGGTGGACGTGTCCGTGGTGGACGAGCCGTCGCTCGCGCTGGCGGCGCTGGCGGACCTGGGGCTGACCGACGTGAAGAGGTCGGTGGGGCTGCGGGACCTGGACGTCGTGGCGGTGGTGTGCGGCGACTCGTCGGACCTGCCGTCGCTGCTGCTGGAGGTGGGTCGGGCGGCGTTCGGCGTGGTGCTGGCCGTGGCGCCCGAAGCGCCCGTGTCGGCGGTCGGCGCGGTGCTGGTGCTGCGCGCGCCGAAGGCGGACGACCTGGTGACGGCGTGGAACACGGTGGTGGCGAAGTGACGACCACGTGGACCGCCCGAGCGGAACTCGACGATGTGGTGGTGGCGCGATGAGGATCGCGTGGGCGGCGTTGGTGGTGCTGGTGGCCGCCGTGCACCTCGGTGCGGGGTGGCAGGGGGTGGTGCCGCGGCTGGTGTTCGCGGGGGCGGTGCTGGTCGCGTTCGCGTGCCTGCCGCTGATCCGGCGGGCCAAGGTGTCCGTGGTGCCGGTGCTGGGGTTCGCCCTGGCGGGCGCCTACCTGGTGGCGCGGTCCGACGACAGCGCGCCGGTGTCGGTGCTGCTGGACCTGCTGCCGCGGCTGCTGAGCGCCGCCCGTCCCGCGCCCGCGACGCCGACGCTGCTGGTGCCCGGCGCGCTGCTGGTGTTCCTGGTGGCGCTGGGCGTGGCGATGGCGAGGTCGTTGTTCGCCCCCGTGCTGGGGGCCGCCGTGCTGTACACCGCGACGGCGCTGCTGACGGCGGGCCGGGCCGACCCGTACGGCGTGGTCGCGCTGGCGCTGGTGCTGCTGGTCGTCCTGGGCTGGCTGCTGGTCGACCGCCGCGAGGCGGGGCGGCGGATCCCGGTCGGACGGCCCGCCGCCGTGCTCGGGGTGCTGGGGGCGGTGACGCTGACGGCGTCCGTCATGCCGGGAGCCGGCTCGTTCGAGCCGCGGGAACTGGTGCAGCCGCCCATCTCCGACATCGCGGTGACGAGTCCGTTGCCGCGCTTGGCCTTCTGGGCCGGGATCGGTGACACGGAACTGCTGCGGGTGCGCGGTCCGGAACGGCCGCTGCGGCTCGTGGCGCTCGGCGACTACAACGGGGCGACCTGGCGGGCGGCGTCGCTGTACGGGCCGATTGGCGCGGTCGCCGAGCCGGACCTGCCGCCCGGCGCCCGCGTGGCGGAGTCGACGATCGACGTGACGGTCGGCGCGCTGGGAGGTACGTGGCTGCCCGCCGTCGGCAGGCCCACCGCCGTCAGCCTGGACGGCGCGGCCGTGGACACGGACTCGGGGTCCCTGGTGCTGCCGGGAGAGCTGTCCGCCGGGCTGCGGTACGAGATGAGCGGCATCGTGGACACGCCCGCCGACGAGGACCTGGCGAAGGCGTCGGTGCCGACCGGCCCGGCGGCCCGGCGGTACGTGGCGCTGCCAGGCCTGCCGTTCTCGCTGGCGGAGTACGCGCGCAAGTCCGTCGCGACGGCCAAGACCCCGTACGAGCGGGCCGTGGCGATCGAGCAGGTGGTCCGGTTGGGCCGCAAGCCCGACGTGGAGGCGCCGGTCGGGTCGTCGTACGCGCGGCTGGAGACGTTCCTGTTCGGTGCGGAGGGCCAGTCGGGCGCCAACGCGGGCACGGCGGAGCAGTTCGCGTCGGCGTTCGCCGTCCTCGGCCGCGCGGTCGGGCTGCCGACCCGCGTGGTCGTGGGGTTCCAGCCAGTTCCGGAGGGGCCGGACGGCGTCCGGGTCGTGCGGGGGAGCGACGCGACGGCGTGGCCGGAGGTGTACTTCTCCGGCTGGGGCTGGGTGCCGTTCGACCCGGTGTCGGGCACCGGTTCCGGCCCGAGCCCGGCGTCGAAGCGCGAGGTGCTCGACCGCCTGGCATCCGTGACCGCGACCCCGACCACCCCGCAGTCCGCCCCACCGCCCCCACCGCTGGTGCAGCCCGCGGCCCCGGTCGCCGCACCACCCGCGGCGCGGACCGGCACGCGGCTCGTGCTGCTAGCGATCCCGTTGGTGCCGCTGGCCCTGCTGCTGTCGCTGCGAGGTGGCCGTCGACTGCGCTTGAGGCGCGCGGGTGCTCCCGGCGCGTGGGCGTACGTGCTGGACTCGCTGCAACTGGCGGGCCGCACGCCCCGGCGCGACCGGGCGGCGCCGGACATCGCGAGGGACGTGGCCGCGTTCGCGCCGGCCGCCGTACCGCTCGCGGCCCTCGCCGACCGGGCGGCGTTCGGTCCGACGCCGACGCGCGACCCGGAGGCGTGGAGGCTGGCCGTCGAGGTCCGCAAGGGCCTGCGCCGCGTGGTGCCGTGGTACCGGCGGCTGTTCTGGTCGATCGACCCGCGCCCGCTGCGCCGCCGTTAGACCACCGGCGCCGGATCACCAGAGCCGGGTCACGCCGTGGACGAGTGCCGAGACGGCCGCGGCGGCGGGCAGGGTGAGCACCCAGCCGACGGCGATGTCACCCGCCACCGCCCAGCGCACGGCCGACCGCCGCTGGGTCGAGCCGACGCCCATCACGGCCGAGGTGATCACGTGCGTGGTGGAGATCGGCGCGTGGAAGGCGATGGCCGTCAGGTACAGCACCGACGACGCGGCGAGTTCCGCGGCGAACCCGTGTGGCGGCGTGAGGTGGAAGATGCGCCTGCCGACGGTCCGCATGATCCGCAGGCCGCCGGAGTACGTGCCGGCCGCCAACGCCGTGGCGCACAGCAGGATCACCCACAGCGGCACGTGGAAGTCCTGCTGGTGCCCCGAGACGACCAGGGCCAGCACGATGACGCCCATGCTCTTCTGCGCGTCCTGGAGGCCGTGGCCGAACGCCAGGCTCGCCGCCGAGGCGATCTGCGCCCGGCGGAAGCCGCGCCCGGCCACGTGGGGGTCGGCGTCGCGGAACAGCCGCTGGACCAGGCGCATCAGCAGGTAGCCCAGCACGAGGCCGACGACGGGCGACAAGACCATGGGCACGACGACCTTCTCCAGCACGCCGGTCCACCGCACGTCGGTCGCCGACGCGAGGGCCGCGCCGACCAGCCCGCCGATCAGCGCGTGCGAGGACGACGACGGCAGGCCGAAGTACCAGGTGATCAGGTTCCACGTCGTCGCGCCGACCAGGGCGGCGATCACCACCAGCAGCCCGCCGTCCCCGGTCGGCGCGGCGATCACCCCGCTGGCCACCGTGACGGCGACGCCCGTGCCCGCGAGCGCGCCGAGCAGGTTCATCACCGCGGCCATCGCCAGCGCCCGCCGCAGCGGCAGCGCCCTGGTGGACACCGCGCTGGCGATGGCGTTCGCGGCGTCGTGGAAGCCGTTGGTGTAGTCGAAGGCGGTGGCCAGGAGCACGATCGCGACGACCGCGACGTCCACGCTCAGGATTCCTTCACCGCGATCGTGCGCACGACGTCGGCGACGTCCTCGAACGCGTCCGCGGCGGACTCCAGCTCCTCGACGACGTCCTTGAGCTTCATCACCTCAAGAGGCTCGTACCCGCCGCTGAACAGCAGCGACAGCAGCTGCCGGTGGACCTGGTCGGCCTCGTTCTCCAGCTCGTTGATCTCCACCCAGTACGCGGACAGGTCGTTGGGCGCGACGAGCCCCGGCATCGCGTCGGCCGTCAGCCGCGCGGCCCGGCACAGCAGGTCCACCTGCTGCCGCACGCCGTCGGGGAACTCCTCGATGGCGTACAGGTTCGCCAGGGCGACGGCGGCGTCCATGTGGTCGACCACGTCGTCCAGGCTGCTCGCGAGCCGGTAGAGGTCCTCGCGGTCGAACGGCGTCATGAACGACCGGTCGATCTGGTCGATGATCGCGTGCGTCGCGTTGTCGCCCGCGTGCTCGGCCTCGTGCATCCGCACGGCCAAGGCGTCCCGCTGCTCCGGCGGAGCCGACACGAACTCGCGCAGCAGTTCCACGCTGGTGCCGATGTTGTCGCCCGCCGTGCTGAACAGGTCGAAGAACACCGAGCCGCGCGGCTTTCGCCGGAAGATCATGATCGCGGGGTTTCCCCCCGCGATCACCGCTCAAACATCGACTAGTCGGGGTCCTCCACGGACGGCATCACCAGCTCCGGCTGGTCCTGGTTGTCCTCGTCGGCCTGCTCGTCGGGCTCGGCGACGTCGTTCTCGCCGAGCCGGGGGTCGGGTGCGTGGGAAGCCGTCATGCGACCGGGGTACACCGCTCACCCGTTCGGCACACCTGTTGTTTGCCGCGCGCCGGCCTCGGGTACCGCGAACAGGTGTTCGAGCGGAAGGAGAGGACCATGACCGGAACGCCGGAGAAGGACCTGGACGAGTGGACGACCGGTGACGAGCCCATGACGGGCCCGCAGGAGTCCTACCTGCACACCCTCGCGAGGGAAGCGGGCGAGGACGTGCCGGAGTCGCTGACCAAGGCCCAGGCGTCGCAGCTGATCGACCGGTTGCAGCAGGAAACGGGCCGCGGGGCCTGAGGTCAGCCGCTCGTCGTGCAGGTGCGGGACGAGGCGCCGCGCTGGGTGCTCGGGTCGTCGAGGCCGATGGCGAGGACCTGGAAGCAGTAGCGGCGGGTGGTGTCGAGGCCTTCCAGCACGTGCGTGGTGGTGCCCGCGGCGACGGTGACCAGGGGTTCCGGTTTCTTGCCGGTGACGTCCACCAGCACGAACTGGGCCTTGCCGAGGCTGGGGTCCGACCAGTCGAGTTCGACGCTGGTCGGGCTGAGGACCTCGACGCGGTTGAGGGCCGGGGAGAACCTCGGGTCGCCGCCCGGTGGGACGCTCGCGCTGGTGGGCGGTTCGGGCGTGGGCGGCGGCTGGGAGGCCGTCGGCGACGGGGCGGTGGTGGTCGGGGCTCCCCGTGTGTCCATCTGCTCGCCGGTGAGGGCGATGCCCAGCACCGCGCCGCCGATGACCGCGATCACGGCCAGGGGGATGAGCCAGCGGGGGCGGGGCCTGGGGCGGTCGGGCGGCGGTGGGGGGTCGCGGTCGTCGATGGGGGCCAGGAAGGTGGGTGCGGTGTCGGGTTCACCGGGGAGGACGGCCACCTGGACCGGGGCGGCCGGTGGGGATTGGTGGGCGGTGGGCTCGTCGAAGGTGAAGTCGGTGGTGGGGGGTGGTTGGTGGACGGTCTGGGTGGGCTGGTCGGCTGAGGGGGCGGGGGTGGAAGTG
>DATMCA010000764.1:0-12260 GCA_035559015.1 Umezawaea sp.
CGGCGGGGCCGTCGCCACCCTCGGCAAACCGGGTCGTCATGTACTCGATGGCCTCGGCTTCGGTGGTGAAGTCCTGGGCGGTGAGGGTGGTGGTGTCCATTTCGGCCTCCGTGGTCTCCGTCGTCCTGATGTAGATAACACTACATGACTCATGTAGTCGCGTCTACATGAGAGCTGTTGATTCACTCGAATGGCCGTCATGTAGACGCAACTACCTCAGTGATGTAGTCTCATCCACATGAACGCTCAGCAACGCGACCTCGGAGCCCAACTCGGCGACGACCACGGCCTCACACCCGAACAGGTCGACCAGTTGCGGCAGCACCGCGACGAGATCAACGCGCGCTACCCCGAGCCGGACGACCAGGCCAGTCGGGATGCCGCGTTCGAGGTCGCTCTTCGCCTGCTCCGCGGGGAGCCGGGCGTCGTCGAGGAACTGGCTGAGACCCGAGCCCATGCCAAGGCCGCCGCCGCCAGAGCTCTCGCCGGACTGCAACAGGCCGCGCTGATGACCGTGGAGTGGAACGCCCCACCGAACCGGCACAACCCCAACGGGGAGGGAGCGTTTGCCCGGCGCGCCGGGGTGGACCGGATGCTGGTGCGCAAGTGGGGCGGCAAGAAGTAGACCAATAGGCAATGAATATTTCGGGTGTGGGCCCGGCGGCCGAGGTGGCTGCCGCCAGAGGGATGCGGCGACAGCGGGGAACACGTGGCTGTGGCGCGCGAGGGAGCCGCACAGCACGGCGGTGGGTTGGGTGGACGCGGGCCCGGTCACGACGAGACCGCCCACACGGTGACCGGGAGGTAGCCCGGCTTGTGGGCGTTGACCAGCGGCCCCTCATCCTCGCCCGTGCCCCAGTCCAGCCACCACTGGCCGGGCACCAGGTCGCGGCACCAGGTGCACTCCGCGTCCCGAGCATCCTTCGCGTGGTCGGGGCAGGCGAACAGCACGCGGGCGTAGGTGGTCGTGAAGTCGTCGACGTTGTAGTCCTCGTCGGGGACGTTCCCCCATTCCTTGATCTGCCAGCGCGCGTAGGCCTCCACGGCCTCGCTCGTCGGGTGGCCGAGGATGATGACCCACTCGCCGTCGTCGCCGATCTCCACGTAGCGAAGGCCGTCGTGGTTGGCGGTGTCCTTGACCAGTTGTGGTGGGAACGGCGGCAACTCGTAGATGGGGGTCGGCTCGGCGAAGAGCGCGGCGGGCTCAATCATGACGCCACCGCCGCGGCTTGGTGCGCCTCGCGCGCCCGGTAGAACTCGGACAGTGGCACCAACGTCAGGTGTTCGGACGGACGCGGGAACGGTTCGCCGATCTTCACGAACACGCCCTGTTCACCGAGGTCCTCGACGCCTGCGGTGTAGAGGCCGCCAGCACCGGCGACGAAGGTGTCGAACCCGTGGTCGTTGAAAAGCTTCGCCACCGACGGGAACGAGCCCAACGCGGCGATCTCGTCCCGCCACCGCTGCCCGCGGGGACCGCGCACGGGGATCAGGTACTCGCGGCCCTGCTTGCGGCTCAGCCCGTCCGGCACCGGGGCGCCCGGCGTGACGTCCGTGAAGCCGCGGACGACGAGCCGGTGGTCGAGGTTGTTGCGGGTGACGGCGGCCGGGTGCTCGGGGTGGGTGTCGCAGTAGTCCTTGATCTTGGCCATGTGCTCGCGGTGCCGCTCTTGGAAGGCCTGGTAGGCGGCAACGAACTGGTCGCTGGCGCGGTAGATGTTCGGCTCGCGGGTGGTTGTGGTCACCGGGTCACCTCGTTTCCGAAGTGCTCCGGGCGCTCGAACGTCACGGTGTTCGGGTGCGATCCCAACGACGTCACGCCCTCGGGCTGGTTACCGCCCTCCCCGTACACCCACTCCTCGAACTCGTCCTTCTTGTCGACGGGCACCAGGTACCAGTGGCTGTCGTCGTCGTTGTTCAGCAGCCAACGCGTCACGCTTCCGGTCTCCGCAGTGGCCGGCTCAGGGGCGGGCGTGGGCGTGTCCGACGGTGCGTCCTGCTTGAAGCAGCTGGTGATGCCGCCCTTGTAGAGGTTGTCGTCCCCGTCCTCGCCCAAAGTGTCAGGGCACGTGAAGACGCCGAGCACCTTGCTGTGCGAGGTCGAGTAGCCACTCTCGGCGTACCTCACGAGGATGTCCACCACAGACTCCGGCTCGGTCTCGCCGAGCTCGTACGGGAAGTCCTCAGGGTCATCCTCGGCTGCGGCGTCAGCGTCGACCAGCAGCGAGCGCAGCTTGTCCAGTTCGGTCTCGTTGCCGTCGACCTGGAGCCACTGGTGCCAGGTCTCGCCCTCGTGGTCGTTGTGCTCGGTGAGCTGGAGGAAACGGGTCTCGGTCATCGGTTGTCCTTCCTGGGGCTGGTCAGGCTGCGACTACGTCGGTTTCGGTGATGGCCTCGACGACCGCGGCGATGAGGTCGCGGGCGACGGGCGGGGTGACTGCGTTGCCGCAGAGGCGGACCTGCTCGGTCTTGTTGCCCAGCAAGCGGAACGCGGCGGGGAATGCCATGCCGAGCTTGATCTCCTCGGGCAGCAGCATCCGGAACAGGCAGCTCATGGCGTTGATCGCGGGCTGGAGCAGCGCGTCGCCCTCGATGGTGGTCTGGGTGGGCAGCGGGGTCGTGGCGGTCCGGCGCATCAGGCCGGTGTCGTAGGCCATGAGGAAGTCCGGGTTCCATACGAGCGACTGGTGGCCAGCGGTGGTGAACGTCCTCGCTGGCTCGGTCACCGGCGTCGACATCTGCCCGGCGTCACCGCGCGGGGTGTTGTTCCGCATCAGCAGCGCGAACTCGACGTCCTCGGCCGGGTCGGGCAGCACCAGCAAGCCCTCGGTCTCCCGCGTCGTGCGGGTCCGCATCGGCACGCTGGTGGGCCGGGCCTCGTCGTTCCACGTCCCGCCCGCAGGCACCAGCAGGCTGGTCTCGTTGCGGGTGGTCTGCGCCCGGTGCGGCAGGTCGGCGGGCCGGGCGTGCTTCCCCTCGCGGCCCTCGACCGGCACGAGCAGCGCCTGCGCGACGGTGCCCGCGACGAACGTCCGGAGCGGCTCGGTCACCGCGGAGTTCCCACCGTGGGTGCGCAGCGTGCTGATGAACGGCGGCGGCACGGCGAGCGCCTTCGCCGCGGTGGTGTGCAGGGTCCGGAGCGGCTGCTCCACTGGCCACGTCCGGACGCCTGGACGCCGCTCGAACGTGTGCCCCGCGGCGTCCAGGGTGACCGCGCTGGGCGCGTACCGGCGGAGCCCGGCCTCGATGCGGGCCATCGTCTTCGGCGCGAGCGGTCGCGCGCGGTCGCCGATGCGCTGCCCGGCGGTTGACCAGTCGATCGCGGCGGCGGCCGGGAGCACGTACGGGTGCACGACGGCGTGCCGGCAGGTCGACCGCGGGCACCGGAACAGGTACTGCGCGCCGTAGTTCCCGAACGGCTTCTTCGGGTCCTTCGCCACCTGCATCGCCGTGACGACCTGCTCACAGGTCGGGCACCACGCCTGCGGGCGCGTCCACCGGTCGAAGTCCGGCGCCCGGTAGCGGTCCTGCCAGAACACCACGTACACCCGGTCGCGCAGCTGCGGCGCCGGCGCGCCGAGCTGGTGCGCGAACGCGCTGTTGAGCGTGAGCACCTGGTGCAGGTAGCCGACCGCGCGCATCCGGGCGATCCACTTCGGGAAGTACCACCAGGACAGCAGCGCCGGGACGTTCTCCACGATCACCGCCTTGTACCTGTGGTGCTCGGCGAACCGCGGCACGTCGTGCATCAGCGCGCGGGACCGCTCGGCCGCCTCGTCCGGGAGCGCCCGCAGCTCGTCGTCGAGGTCGTCGCCGTCGGCGAAGTCGAACAGCGACGGCTCGGTGGGCTGGTGAGCGAAGGTCTGCTTCTGCCCGCGGGCCTGCGACCAGAACGTGCACGACGGCGACGCCCACAGCAGGTCGGTCTTCGGGTAGCGGCGCGGGTCGACCTCGGAGATGTCCGCGATGTCGTGGTCAGTCTCCGGGTGGTTCAGGTTGTGGGTCTCGATCGCGAGGTCCCAGTGGTTGGTGGCCATCCGGACGCGGACACCAGCGACAGCGACCGCTCCGGAGGACGAGCCACCAGCACCACAGAACAAATCCGTACAGGTGATCACTTCGCGGCTGCCTTCCTGGCGCGGTAGTCGCGCTGACGCTGAGCGGCGCACTTGCGGCACGTCCGCTGGTTCTTCTTGCCGACGACGGCGCCGGTGTTCCGGACGTCGAGGAGGTGGCCCTTGCGGCACGTAGGCCGTTGAGCGCTGATCTGGTTACCTTCTGGCGTCACCAGCTCCAGGTGATCGGGGCGGCAGCACCGACGGACCCGGCAAACGTGGTCCAAGAACAGCTCGCGGTCACTGCGCTCGCCCTTCACGGCCTCGAACACCACCTGGTGCACGAGCCGGGACCCGCCGCCCAGCCATGCCGAGCCGTACCCGGCCGGGAAAGTGCCCCGCGTCCACAGCCAGCAACCCGTGTCAATCGGTCGCGCGGGCTCAGGAGGAACCGGCCCGTCGAAGTTGATCGACGACACGATCCGTGCAGGCAGAAGGCCTTCCAAGTCGGAGGCGCTCAAGTTGCACCCCCCGCGGTGCTGGCCAAGGCCTGCGGCAGCTCGGCGCGGGAGCGGATCCCGAGCTTGCGGAACACCTTGGTCAGGTGCTGCTCCACGGTGCTCGGCGTGACGAAGAGCTGCTGGGCGATCTCGCGGTTGGTGTGACCGCGGGCCGCCAGCACGGCGACGCGGCGTTCCGCGTGCGTGAGCGCCGACGTCTGCTCGGTGACCGGTTCGACGTCCACCGGCAGCAGGGTCGCCAGCGGCGTCGCACCGCACTGCTTGGCCACCGAGTGGGCCATCTGGGTCTGGACGCGGGCCCGGCGGGGTTCGCCGAGCGCGCCGTGGGCGTTGCCGAGGTCGAGCATCGCCCGCGCCAGTTCCAGCCGGTCACCGCAGCCGCTGAGCAGTTCGACCGCCTCGGTGAGGAGCGTGCGGCGTTCCTGCGGGCCTTCGGTGGCCGCCAACATGCGCAGCGTCGCGCCCCGCGTGCGCGGGTAGTCGGTGGACACCAGGTCGAGCTGCTCGCGGAGCAGCGCCCTCGCCTCGTCGTGCTCGCCCAGCTTCATCAGGGCCTCGGCGGCGCCGGAGCGCCACGGGGCCAGGGTCGGCATCTCCAGCTTCCACGACCGCATCAGCTCGCCGCAGTGCCGGAAGTCGTCCAGCGCGGCCTGCGGCGCCCCGGTGGCCAGGTGGTACTGGCCGCGGGCGTGCAGGTAGGACAGGCCGTGCCTGCTCTGGAGCAGGGTGACCGGGATCCGCGTGTCGACCAGTTCGGCGGCCTCGTCCAGCTTGCCCAGCGCCAGCAGCGCCAGCAGCAGGCAGGACAGCGGGAACGCGATCGCCACGCCCCACCCGGCGGCGGGCAGGTCCGCCAGCGCGGTGCGGGCGTAGTGCTCCGCCGTGGTGAGGTCACCGCTGCGCAGGGCGGCCTCGGCGCGGATGGCCCTGAGCATGGCCCTCCACGTCGGGACGTGGTCGTGCGTCTCGGCGTCCATCAGCCGGTCGCAGCGCAGCGCCGCCTCGCCCAGCTCGTCCGCGTAGACCAGGGTCAGCAGCGCCAACCTGGCCGTCTCGAACGTCAGCTCGTCGGGAGGGCAGCTGCGCAGGACGTGCTTCGCCTCCGACACGGCGGTGCGGCCCGCGCTGTTCGTCAGCAGGTCGGCGAGCCCCTTGGCGGCCCGGACCTGCGGGTCGATCGAGTCCAGCACGGACTCGTCCGGCGAGACCGGCATCAGCGCCGCCAGCGCCGGGAACGTGTGGGTCAGCGAGAGCCGCAGCGCGCGGACCCCCGACGACCCCGAGGTCCCCAGCTGGAGCAGGGCTTCCGCCGCCTCGCTGACCCGGCCGTGCCACAGCAGGTGCCTGATCAGCGAGAGGATGTGGTCCTCGCCGAGCTTGCCCAGCCGGAGGGCGTCCACCAGGCAGGCGACGTGCCGCTCCGACGTCGCCGGATCGGTGCGCCAGGCCAGTTCCAGCAGCAGCACCTTGCTGGTCGCGTGCTGCTGCTCGTCCTGGCTCGACCACGAGGCCAGGTCGAGGCAGCGTTCGGCGAACGGCGCGTCGCCGCTGGTGACGGCCTGCCGCGCGGCCTGGTGCAGCACGTCGACCGCCCACGGGTGGCGGGTGGCGCCCGCCGCGATCAGGTGCTCCGCCACGGTCCGGACGGCCGCGCCGTCGTCGTGCAGGAGTTCGGCCGTCCGCAGGTGCAACTCGGAGCGCAGCCCCGGCGGCATCTCGTCCAGCACCGCCGCCCGCGCCCGCGGGTGCCGGAACCGGTCGGCCCTGACCAGCCCGGCGCCGGTGAGCCCGTCCAGCGCCAGGGTGACGTGGGTCGGCTCGACGTCGAACAGCTTGGCCAGCAGCATCGGCGAGCTGATCGGACCCAGCACGGCGACACCGCGCGCCAGCCGCACCAGTTCGTCCGACGTGCGGTGCAATGCGCCCAGCACCGCACTGGCGAACTCGTCGCCGAACACCGGCTGATCGCCCGCCCAGCTGTCCTCGCGGACGGCCTGGACCAGCAGCGGGTTGCCCGCCGTGGCGCGGTGCGCCGCCGCCGCGTCGACCTCCCCGCCGAGCACGGAGCCGACACCCCGCTCGGTCAGCGGGTCGAGCCGGATCGTGCGGCAGTTCGGCTGGCGGAACAGCTCGTGGTGGAAGAACGGCTGGCGCGGCGGCGCCACGGTCGACCGCGCCACGACGACCGAGACGCCGGACGCGCGGAAGCGGCGGGCGGCGTGCAGCAGGCACCGGGCCGAGGAGAAGTCGACGTGCTGGGCGTCGTCCACGACGATCACCAGCCGCCGTCGGCCCGCGGCCTCGTGCAGCACCGCGAAGAACTCCTCGTGAATGGTCGCCGCGTTGGCGCCGGGCTTGTCGGACATCGCCACGAGGAGGTCGTCCGAACGCCTTCGGGATTCCGCAGAGGATACTTCGGCAGGCCCCAGCAACAACAGCATCTCGCGAACCGACGCATATTGTTGATCCTGCTCGAAGCGGGAACACGTTGCACTGACAACGAGTGTGTCCTCGTCGGAAACGTGGTTGACAATTTGTCGTAACAGGCTCGTCTTGCCGCTGCCGACGGTGCCTTCGACGACCAGGATGCCGCCTTTGTCGGGTCTCCGACCCATGATGACGGCCAGCGCTGCGGACAAATCCTGCTCGCGCTCTACGAGGTCGGGCCTTTCAGGTTTCAGCTTTGGAAACAATCTCAAAACCCCCAGCGATCATGCGCACCACAAAAGAGATAGCCTGCGCGACGCGTCTGAGGTGCAACGACGTTGTTGCCCTCCCCCATGCGGGATGGATGTTACCAGGACGGGTGTACGGCGGACGGGGCGAAGTTCATTATTCGGACGGCACTCCGCAGTGTCGGCAACCGCTCGCCGGGCCAGCTCATCCAATTCGGACAAATGGGCAACGTGGGGAAGAAACAAAGTTCGATCTTCGTCGAGGCCGGTGTTGTAGGGGTTTTCAGGGGGGTGCGGGCCTGCCGGAGCGGGCCCGCACGCCGTCCCTACGACAGGGGTTCGACCGAGACCCCGTGGCGGAACACGTTGCGCGGGTCGTACTTCGACTTGATCTGCTGGAGCTTCGGGTAGTTCTCCTTGTGCAGCAGCTTCTGCACGGCCCAGCCCGAGCTGTTCCAGGTGGTGTCCAGCAGGTCGAGGTCCGGCCAGTTCACGTGCAGGCCGTCGGCCTGGTCGTTCGGCACCGGCACGCCGCCGGTGGCCGCGAACAGGTCGCGGTAGAACTCGCGGGCCCACTTCAGGTGCTTCGCGTCGTCCGCGGGCACGTCCCACGCCGTGGACACCGACGCCATCATCAGCGTGAACCGGTGGGGCGTGGCCGTCGCGCTCGGCGCGAGCGCGTTGATCTGGCCGCCGTAGGTGGTGAGCGAGAAGCTCGCCGCCGTGTTGGTGTAGTCGGTGCTGGTCAGGTACTTGAACGCGGTGGACACCTGCTGGTCGGTGAACTTCGCGCGCAGGTGGCCCACCTTGCTCTTCCACCGCGGCGGCCCGGTGATGCCCTGCGCCACCGAGGAGTCCGGCACGTTGATCGTCGTGGTGAGCCACGGCAGCTTGCCCGACTTCACGATCGTCGGCACCGCCGGGACGCCCGTCTTCATGGCGGCCAGGTAGGAGTCGAGCAGCGCCTCGTTGCCGCTGATCGTGGGGTCGACCTGCCCCACGACGAACACCTGCCCCTTCTCCTTGCGCGGCGCGCTGAGAGCGCCGTGGAGCTGGGTGCCCTTGCTGCCGGGGGCGCTGTTCGCCTCGACCCACGTGCCCCAGTTCTTGACCAGTTGGACGAACCCGGCCTCGGTGAGGTCGGCCCAGTTGAACACCGCGCGACCGCTCATCACCGCGTTCGGCGCCTTGGGCAGCAGCGCGGAGGGGGTGGTCGAGTTCGTGCTCGGCGACCGCATCCAGAACTTGGTGACCACGCCGAAGTTGCCGCCGCCGGTACCGGTGTGCGCCCACCACAGGTCGCGGTTCGAGTCGTTGGTCTCCCGGGTCGCGACCACGGCCTCCGCTTTGCCGGACGACCCGACCACGACCACCTCGATCGCGTACAGGTGGTCCGCGATCAGGCCGTGCTGCCGGGAAAGCGCGCCGAAGCCGTTTCCGCTGATGTGGCCACCCGCGCCCACCACCGGGCAGACCCCGCCGGGCAGCGTGACGCCCCAGCCGTAGTCGAGTGTGCGGTAAATCTCCCCGAGCGTGGCACCGGGCTCGATCGCGAAGGCGTTGCGGTCGGCGTCGAAGGTCACCGACCGCATTTCGGTGAAATCGATGATGACCTTGGTGTCCGCGTTGTCGACCAGGCCGTCGAGGCAGTGGCCGCCGCTGCGAATCGCGATTCGTTTTCCGGCGGCGACGGCCTCATTCACCGCCTGCACGACGTGCGCGGTGGTGCCGACGATGCGCACGCTCTCCGGGTTGGACACGAGCCGCTTGTTGTAACCCCTGAGTTGAACATCCAGGTAACGGGGGTCGGATGGAGTGATGGAAACCGGCCCCGGAGCCACCTTCTGGCTCAGTTCGCTTTCCGGCGCCGCCGCGAAAGCCGGTTTTCCGATGGTGAGTCCGACCGCCACCGTGCCCATTCCGGACAAGAGCAGTCTTCGAGATATCTTGGACATCGAATCCCCCAGTGGGTGAACGCTGGAACACGCACGGCTCGAATTGACCCTGCGTTGGTGAAAGCGATGATCGCTCGGTCTTCCGGACGCGCTCGTGGCGAACGTTCGTGCTCCCGGAGCGTCGGTGCTGACGAGACTGTAGACGCTCCGCAACAGGTCCAGGTTCCCAAATCACTCGAATGGCCTAATTGGCATTACTGGGGGTTTCTGGGGGGTGTTGATAGGGGGTTGTCGGCGCTTGCTCCTCAGCCAATCATGGCCTTTCACGCTTCCTCGGGGGTTCTTCATGTCTCGTTCCAGCGCGCATTCACCCGCATTCGACCTCGACGACGCGATCGCCGTTGTCGGCGTCTCCTGCCGGTTCGCGCGGGCGTCGGCCGGCCGGGACCTGTGGCAGCTGCTCCGCGACGGGCGGCAGGTGGTCACCGAGGTCCCGGCCGACCGCTGGGACGCCGAGGCGTTCTACGACCCGGACCGCTCGGCGCCCGGCCGGATGAACTCCAGGTGGGGCTCGTTCCTGGACGACGTCGACCACTTCGACCCGGAGTTCTTCCGGATCTCCCCGCGCGAAGCGGCGTTCGTGGACCCGCAGCAGCGCCTGGTGCTCGAACTGGGCTGGGAGGTCCTCGAAGACGCCGGGATCGTGCCCGCCACCCTCGCGGGCAGCAAGCTCGGCGTGTTCGTCGGCGCGATCTGGGACGACTACGCGCGCCTGGTCTACCGCGACGCGGTCGACACCAGCACCCAGCACACGGCGCCGGGCGTGCAGCGCGGTGTCATCGCCAACCGCCTCTCCCACTTCCTCGGTGCCACGGGCCCCAGCCTCGTCGTCGACACCGGGCAGTCGTCCTCGCTCGTCGCCGTCCACCTCGCCTGCGAGAGCCTGCGGACCGGCGAGTCCGAGACCGCCATCGCGGGCGGCGTGAACCTCAGCCTCCTCGCCGACACCTCGGTCATCTCGGCGAAGTGGGGCGGGTTCTCGCCCGACGGCCGCTGCTACACGTTCGACGCGCGCGCCAACGGCTACGTCCGCGGCGAGGGCGGCGGTGCCGTGCTGCTCAAGCCCCTCGCACGGGCCATCGCCGACGGCGACCGCGTCTACTGCGTGATCCGGGGCAGCGCGGTGAACAACGGCGGCGCGGCCGGCATGTCCACGCCCAGCGTCGAAGCGCAGCAGGACGTGCTGCGGGCCGCCCTGCGCCGCGCCGACGTGGACGCCGCCGAGGTGCAGTACGTCGAACTGCACGGCACCGGCACGCCCGTCGGCGACCCGGTCGAGGCCGCCGCGCTCGGCGCCGTGTTCGGGTCCGCGCCGGACGCCCCCGGCCTGTCCGTGGGATCGGTGAAGACCAACCTAGGCCACCTCGAAGCCGCCGCCGGCGTCGCCGGGCTGATCAAGACCGCGCTCAGCCTGTGGCACCGGGAACTGCCGCCGAGCCTCAACTTCGAGACCCCGAACCCGGCCATCCCGCTGGACGAGCTGCGGCTGTCGGTCCAGCGCGACCTGACGCCGTGGCCGCGCGTCGACCAGCCGCTCGTCGCGGGCGTCAGCTCGTTCGGCATGGGCGGGACCAACTGCCACGTCGTGCTGTCGGAGTGGCCGCGGGAGTCGGTCGAACCGTCCACCGCGGCCGGCGCGGTCGTGCCGCTGGTGCTGTCCGGGCGGAGCGGGGACGCGGTGCGGGGTCAGGGGGCCCGGCTGGCGGAGGTGCTGGCGTCGGAGGTCAGCCCCGTCGACGTCGGCTGGTCGCTGCTGTCGACCAGGTCGCTGTTCGACCACCGCGCCGTGGTCGTCGGCGCGGACCGGGAGTCGCTGCTCGACGGGCTGCGCTCGCTGGCCGACGGAACGCCGGCGGCCGGTGTCGTGACCGGTGCCGAGTCCGATGGTCGCCTGGGCGTGGTGTTCACCGGTCAGGGGTCGCAGCGGGCCGGGATGGGCGAGGGGTTGCGGGCTGCGTTCCCGGTGTTCGCGTCGGCCTACGACGAGGTGTTGGCGCACCTGGCGTTGCCGGACCTGGATGTGAACGAGACGGGTTTCGCGCAGCCGGCGATCTTCGCGGTCGAGGTGGCGTTGTTCCGGTTGTTCGAGTCATGGGGTGTGCGTCCGGAGTTCGTCGCCGGGCATTCGATCGGTGAGATCGCCGCCGCTCATGTGGCTGGTGTGTTGTCGTTGGCGGACGCGTGCGCGTTGGTGTCCGCGCGGGCGTCGTTGATGCAGGCGTTGCCGCCTGGCGGCGCGATGGTGTCGCTGGTCGCGTCCGAGGACGAGGTGCTGCCGCACCTGACGGACCGGGTCGCCATCGCGGCGGTCAACGGGCCTCGGTCGGTGGTGATCTCGGGTGACGAGGACGCGGTGCTGGCCGTTGCCGCGCGCTTCGAGCGGACGAAGCGGCTGAGGGTGTCGCACGCGTTCCACTCGCCGTTGATGGACCCGATGCTGGACGAGTTCCGGACCGTGGTGGCGGGCCTGGAGTTCCGTGCACCGGAGATCGCGATGCACGGCGACGTCACGAACCCGGAGTACTGGGTCGAGCACGTGCGCCGGCCGGTGCGGTTCCTGGACACCGTGCGGCGGCTGGAGGCCGAGGGCGTCACGACGTTCCTGGAGGTCGGTCCGTCCGCCGTGGTGACGCAGATGATCGCCGACTGCGTCGAGGACGCGGGTGCGGCCGTGGCGTCGCTGCGGGCCGATCGGCCGGAGCCGACCGCGGTCGTGGCGGCGCTGGGGCAGGTGTTCGCACGGGGTGCCGAGGTCGACTGGTCGTCGTTCGTCGACGGCGCGCGACGGGTGGACCTGCCGACGTACGCGTTCCAGCGGGAGCGGTACTGGATCGGCGCGGAGGCCGTGCCCCGTGACCTGCCGGGGATCGGACGGCGACTGGCCGGGCTGACCGACGTCGAACGGCGGCGCGCGGTGGCGGACCTGGTGGTCGGACACGTCTCGGTGGCGCTGGGGTACCCGGCGGACCGGGCGGTGGAGGTGCGCAGGCCGTTCGGGGAACTGGGGTTCGACTCGATCACCGGGGTCGAGTTCCGCAACGGGATGGCCGAGGC
>DATMCA010000765.1:0-8243 GCA_035559015.1 Umezawaea sp.
CACCACGTCGCTGCCCTCCGGTAGCGCGGTGACGGGGTCCTGGAGCGCCACCGGCAGCGGCACCACCGGCACGGTCACCTGGACCAACGTCGCCTACAACGGCTCGGTCGGCGCCGGGCAGTCCACCGAGTTCGGCTTCCAGGGCACCGGGAGCGGTGACGGGCTCTCCCCCACCTGCGCGGCCGCCTGATCCCCCCGCCCGGAGCGGACCCGCCCCGCTCCGGGCGCCTCCACCCCTGCACGGGAGACGACGATGACCTCTCCGAAGCCGAGGTTCCGGACGCGCGTCGCCGCGTTCCTCGGACTGGCGCTGACCGCGGCCACGTTCACCGCGGCCACGCCCGCCAAGGCCGACAACCCGATCGTGCAGCACATCTACACCGCGGACCCCGCACCGCTGGTGCACAACGGCCGGGTGTACCTCTACACAGGACACGACGAGGACGGCTCCACCTACTTCACCATGAAGGAGTGGCGCGTCTGGTCCTCGGCCGACATGGTGAACTGGACTGACCACGGCTCCCCCATGAACGTGGGCACGTTCAGCTGGGCCAGCAAGGACGCCTGGGCGGGCCAAGCCGTGGAGCGCAACGGGAAGTTCTACTGGTACGTCCCGGTCGTCAACCGCGCCACCGGCCGCATGGCCATCGGCGTGGGGGTGGCGGACAACCCCACCGGCCCGTTCCGCGACGCCATCGGCCGCCCTTTGGTGGAGAACGGCGAGATCGACCCGACCGTGATGATCGACAGCAGCGGTCAGGCCTACCTGTACTGGGGCAACCCGAACCTCTGGTACGTGAAGCTCAACAGCGACATGGTCTCGTACTCGGGCAGCGCCACGAAGATCCCCCTCACCACCGCGGGCTTCGGCACCCGCACCGGTGACGCGAACCGGCCCACCCTGTACGAGGAAGGCCCCTGGGTCTACCAGCGCAACGGCCTGTACTACAACGTCTTCGCGGCCAAGTGCTGCTCGGAGTTCATCGCGTACTCCACCGCCACGAGCCCCACCGGGCCGTGGACCTACCGCGGCACCGTCATGCCCACCCAGGGCGGCAGCTTCACCAACCACGCGGGGATCGTCGACTTCAAGGGCGGCTCGTACTTCTTCTACCACAACGGCGCGCTGCCCGGCGGCGGCGGTTACACCCGCTCGGTGGCCGTCGAGAAGTTCTCCTACAACTCCGACGGCACCATCCCGACGCTGTCGATGACCACCGGTGGCCCACCACCCGCCGACACGCTCGACCCGTACACCCGCCAGGAGGCCGAGACCATCGCGTGGGGCTCGGGCGTCGAGACCGAGGTGTCGTCCGAGGGCGGCATGAACGTCGGGTACATCGACAACGGCGACTACCTGAAGGTGAAGAACGTCGCCTTCGGCGCGGGCGCGACGACGTTCAGCGCCCGTGTGTCCTCGACGGTGTCCGGTGCGGCCGTGGAGGTCCGCACCGGCAGTCCGACCGGGACAGTCGCCGGCCGCTGCACCGTCCCCAACACCGGCGGCTGGCAGACGTGGACAACCGTGTCCTGCCCCGTCAGCGGCCTGTCCGGCACCCGCGACCTGTACCTGCGGTTCACCGGCGGCGGCGGATACCTGCTCAACGTGAACTGGTGGCAGTTCGGCACCGCCACCAGGAATGCCGACCACAGCCGGGGGACGCGGTGATGACGAGGCTCACGGCCCTGTTCGCCACCGTCCTGCTCGTGGCGCTGGCCGCGCTGCTGCTGGTGGTCAGGCCGTGACGCGGACCGCCCGACCCGCCCACCACTTGGAGGCGCAGTGATCAGCACCAGCAGCAGGATCGGAGCGGCGTCGGTGGCGTTGGCGGCAGTCGCCGCGCTGACCGTCGTCCTGTCACCACCCGCCTCGGCGGCGACCCCGTTGCGCGACCTGGCCGCGTCCAAGGGCCGCTACTTCGGCAACGCGATGACCGCCGGGGACTTCAACGACTCCGCCTACCGCTCGCTCAGCGCACGGGAAGCGGGTGTCGTGACCCCCGGCAACGAGATGAAGTGGGACGCCACCGAACCGAGTCGCGGGAACTTCACGTTCGCCCGCGGCGACCAGGTGGTCGCGGGCGCCGTCGCGGCCGGGCAGAAGGTCAGGGGGCACACCCTGGTCTGGCACAACCAGACCCCGTCCTGGGCGTCGGCCCTGTCGGCCGCCGAGCTGCGTTCGGCGATGGTCAACCACATCACCACCGTGGTGGGCCACTACCGGGGCAAGGTGTTCGCCTGGGACGTGGTCAACGAGGCGTTCGCCGAGGACGGCACCCGGCGGCCGTCGTTCTGGCAGCAGAAGCTCGGCGACGGCTTCATCGCCGAGGCGTTCCGCGCGGCCCGCGCCGCCGATCCGACCGCGAAGCTCTACTACAACGACTACAACACCGACGGCATCGGTTCCAAGAGCGACGGCGTCCACGCCATGGTCAAGGCCTTCAAGCAGCAGGGCGTGCCCATCGACGGCGTCGGGCTCCAGGCGCACCTGGTCCTGGGTCAGGTGCCCTCGACGATGCGGCAGAACATCCAGCGCCTGGCCGATCTGGGCGTGGACGTGGCGATCACCGAGCTGGACATCCGGATGAAGACCCCCTCCGACAGCGGGAAGCTCGCGCAGCAGGCCCAGGACTACGCGAAGGTCGTCGACGCCTGCCTCGCCGTGGTCCGGTGCGTCGGCATCACGACGTGGGGGCTCAGCGACAACCACTCCTGGATCCCCGGCGTGTTCCCCGGTGAGGGCGCGGCCCTGCCGTTCGACGGTCACCTCCAGCCCAAACCCGCCTACCAAGCCATGAGCGCCGCGTTCGGCGTGGCCTCGTCCTGGAACGCGGAGATCACCACCGATGGCGGGGCGGTGAGCACCGGGAACACCGCCTACAACGGCGCGATCGGCGTCGGGGCCGGCACCACGTTCGGCTTCGTGGGCAGCTGGAACGGCACGAACTCCGCGCCGTCGCCCACCTGCCGCGCGACGTGATCCCTCGTTCGCCCGTCGAACAGACCTGGAGGAACGACATGGGTGACCTGACCCGGCGGCAGCTCGCGAGGCTGGGCGCGGGTGTCGTGCTCACGGGGGCCGGGTGGACGGCCGCCGCCCGCACCGCCTCGGCCGCGCCGGTGGACGTTCGAGCGGTCGACGACCTCGCGCTGTGGTACGACCGGCCCGCCGGGTCGGACTGGCTGCGCGCGCTCCCGGTGGGCAACGGCAGGCTGGGCGCGATGGTGTTCGGCAACACCGACACCGAACGACTCCAGCTCAACGAGGACACCGTCTGGGCGGGCGGTCCCCACGACTACAGCAACCCGAGGGGCGCCGGGGCGCTCAGCCAGATCCGGCAGCTCGTGTTCTCCGACCAGTGGACGCAGGCGCAGTCGCTGATCGACCAGACGATGCTCGGCAGCCCGGCCGGGCAGTTGGCCTACCAGCCGGTCGGCGACCTGAAGCTGGCGCTGCCGTCGGCGAGCGCGTCCGGGTACCAGCGTTGGCTGGACCTCACGACGGCGACGGCGGTCACGACCTACACCGCGAACGGTGTCCTCCACCGGCGCGAGGTCTTCGCGAGCGCGCCGGACCAGGTGATCGTCGTGCGCCTGACCGCGGGGACACCCGGCTCGATCTCGTTCACCGCGGCGTTCGGCACACCTCAGCGCGCGTCCTCGTCCAGCCCGGACGGGACGACGATCGCGCTCGACGGCGTCTCCGGTGACCAGCGGGGCATCGCAGGCTCGGTCCGGTTCCTCGCGCTGGCCAGGGCCGTGGCGGAGGGGGGCTCCACCACCAGTTCCGGTGGCACCCTGCGCGTGGCAGGCGCCACCGCGGTGACCTTGTTGATCTCCATCGGCACGAGCTACGTCGACTACCGGACGGTCGACGGCGACCACCAGGGCATCGCCCGAAGCCGGTTGAGCGCCGCGCAGGGGTACTCGTTCGACTCCCTGCGAGCCCGCCACGTCGCCGATTACCAGGCGCTGTTCGGGAGGGTGGCGCTCGACCTGGGGCGCACGTCGGCGGCCGACCAGCCGACCGACGTCCGGATCGCCCGGCACGCGAGCACCAACGACCCGCAGTTCTCCACCCTGCTGTTCCAGTACGGCCGGTACCTGCTGATCTCGTCCTCCCGCCCCGGCACGCAGCCCGCCAACCTCCAGGGCGTCTGGAACGACCAGATGGCCCCGTCGTGGGACTCGAAGTACACCCTGAACGCCAACCTGCCGATGAACTACTGGCCCGCGGACACCACGAACCTCGCCGAGTGCTGCCAACCGGTGTTCCGCATGGTCGAGGACCTCGCGGTCACCGGCGCCCGCACCGCCCAGGTGCAGTACAACGCCCGCGGCTGGGTGACCCACCACAACACCGACGCCTGGCGGGGCTCCTCGGTCGTCGACTTCGCCGCGGCGGGCATGTGGCAGACCGGCGGGGCGTGGCTGTCGACCCTGATCTGGGACCACTACCGCTTCACCGGCGACGTGGAGTTCCTGCGCCGGTACTATCCGGCGCTCAAGGGGTCCGCGCGGTTCTTCCTCGACACGCTGGTCACCGAGCCCTCGCTGGGCTACCTGGTGACCAACCCGTCGAACTCGCCCGAGCTCAACCACCACGGCAACGCGAGCGTGTGCGCCGGGCCCACGATGGACACGCAGATCCTCCGGGACCTCTTCGACGGCTGCGCGAGCGCGTCCGAGGTGTTGGGCGTGGACGCGGACCTCCGCACGCAGGTGCGCGCGGCCCGGCAGCGGCTGGCCCCGATGAAGATCGGTTCTCGCGGCAACGTCCAGGAGTGGCTCTACGACTGGGTCGAGACCGAGCAGAACCACCGGCACGTCTCGCACCTGTACGGCCTGCACCCGAGCAACCAGATCACCAGGCGCGGCACCCCGCAGCTGCACACCGCCGCGCGCCGGACGCTGGAGTTGCGCGGTGACGCGGGCACCGGCTGGTCACTCGCCTGGAAGGTCAACTACTGGGCACGGCTGGAGGAGGGCTCCAGGGCGCACGACCTCCTGCGCTCCCTCGTGACGACCGACCGCCTCGCGCCCAACATGTTCGACCTGCACCCGCCGTTCCAGATCGACGGCAACTTCGGCGCGACCTCCGGCATCGCCGAGATGTTGCTGCACAGCCACAACGCCGAACTGCACGTGCTGCCCGCGTTGCCACCGGCCTGGAGCGCGGGCAGCGTCACGGGGCTGCGCGGGCGCGGCGGGTACACCGTCGGGGCGGTGTGGAGCGGTGGTACCGCCACCGCGTTGACCGTCACCCCGGACCGCGACGGCACCGCACGGGTCCGGAACCGGATGTTCACCGGGACCTACGAGGTGCGCGACACGACGTCCGGAACCTCGGTCCAGCCCGGCAAGCCGGAGTCCGACGTCGTCGAGTTCTCCGTCCAAGGTGGACACACCTACCGCGCGACGGGTCAGGGCTCGACCTCGGTGGTGGTGCCGGGGGTGTACTACCGGCTCGTCGCACGGCACAGCGGGAAGCTCGCCGACATCAGCGGCGTCTCCACCGCGGCGGGCGCCCTGCTGCACCAGTGGCCGCAGACCGGCGGGCTCAACCAGCAGTTCGACTTCGTCGACGCGGGCGACGGCCACCACCGGATCCGGGCCCGGCACAGCGGATTGGTGCTCCAGGCCGCGAGCGCGAGCACCGGCGCCGACATCACCCAGCAGCCCGGCGCCGACACCACCGCCCAGCACTGGCGCGTGGTCGACCAGGGCAGCGGCGTGGTGAGCCTGGTCAACCGCCTCAGCGGCCTGGCGCTCGACGTGTGGGGCGCGTCGACGGCCGACGGCGCCAGGTTCTCCCTGTGGACGGTGACCGGGGCCGACAACCAGCGCTTCCAGCTCCAAGAAGTCTGACGACCGAAGGGACAACGATGTTCCACCAGCACACGGCCCGGCGCAGGTCCCTGCTCGCGCTGGCCGCCGCCACGACCGCGCTCCTCCTGGGGGCGGCGGGCATCGCGTTCGGCGGCCCGACCGCCGGGGAGGTGGGCACGGCCGCGGCGACCGCCGGGTGCGGCAAGGCGCCCACCCTGGCCAGCGGCCAGCACACCATCAGCAGCGGTGGCCAGAACCGCTCCTACATCCTGCGGTTGCCGCCCAACTACGACAGCAGCCGCCAGTACCGGCTGTTCGTGGGCTTCCACTGGTTGAACGGCACCGCCAACGACGTCGACTCGGGCGGCGCCGACGGGTACAACTGGTCCTACTACGGGCTGCGGCGGCTCGCCGACACCGCGAACAACGGCACGATCTTCGTCGCCCCGCAGGGCAACAACAACGGCTGGGCCAACCCCGGCGGCCAGGACCTGACCTTCGTCGACGACCTGCTCAAGCAGCTCGACGCGGCCCTGTGCATCGACACGGCGCAGCGCTTCGCGGGCGGTTTCAGCTACGGCGGCGCCATGTCCTACGAGGTCGCCTGCGCCCGCGCCACCGTGTTCCGCGCGGTGATCGCCTACTCGGGCGCGCAGCTCAGCGGGTGCGACGGCGGCAGCCAGCCCATCGCGTACATGGGTGTGCACGGCGTCAGCGACTCGGTGCTCAACATCTCCCAGGGGCGCGCGTTGCGCGACCGGTTCGTGCGCAACAACGGCTGCACGGCCCAGAACGCCCCCGAGCCGGCCGCGGGCAGCCGCACGCACATCATCACCGCCTACAGCGGCTGCCGGGCGGGCTACCCCGTCGTGTGGGCGGCCTTCGACGGCGGGCACACCCCCGGCCCGATCGACTCGGGCGGCGACGGCTGGCGCACCTGGACGTCGGGCGAGGTGTGGAAGTTCATCACCCAGTTCGGCGGCAGCGGCCCCACGACGACAACCACCACAACCACGACCACGACCACCACGCCGCCGGGTGGCACGACCTGCCGGGTCACCGACGTGATCAGCGCGTGGAACAGCGGGCTGACGTCGAACATCACCATCGCGAACACGGGGACCACCCCGATCAGCGGCTGGTCGCTGGTCTTCACCCTGCCCGGCGGGCAGACCATCACCTCCGGCTGGAACGCCACCTACTCCCCGACGTCGGGTCAGGTGACGGCCACGAACGCCGCCTACAACGCCGACATCGCGCCGAACGCGTCGGTCACCGTCGGCTTCCAGGCGAACCACACCGGCAACACCGCGGCGCCGACCTCGTTCACCCTCAACGGGCAGGCCTGCGGCACCGCCTGATATCGGTCCCACAGGACGGCACCCCCGACGGGCGCGGGGTGGATCGGCCGCTACTTCCGCCCCATCCGCTGATCGACCTGCACGGCAGGTCGATCAGCGGAGGCGCGAGGTCTTGGCCCGCCTGGGATCGGCGGTCCGCGCGGTCACTCGCGGTTGAGGGCGCCCGACCGGAACACCGCCAGCTCCGCGCCGCCGAAGCCCGCCTCGCGGACGATCCCGACCAGCGCCCGGCGTACCTCGGGCAGGTCCGCCAGGTGCGGGTCGAGTTCGACCCGCCCGACGTCGCCCAGGTCGCGCACGCGCAGGTCCGCGGTCGGCGTTCCCGCGGCCGCGAGCCACGTCCGGACCGCGACCTCGGCGCGCTCCACCCTGGCCAGGCGCGCGGGGGTGATCGCCAGCCCGTACCGCACCCGGCTCGCCAGGCACGGCAGCGCGGGCTTGTCCGCCGTGGACAGTCCCCAGGACGCGCTCACCCCGCGGACCTCGGCCTTGCTCATCCCGAGGTCGCGCAACGGGGTGTGCACGCCGATCTCGTCACCGGCCCGGATTCCCGGCCGGAACGGGTCGCGCGCGTCGTCGGCGTTCGTCCCGGTCGCCACCGCCGACAGGCCGTTGTCCCGCGCGACCGCCGTGATGGCGTCCAGCACGGTGGACTTGCAGAAGTAGCAGCGGTTCCGGCCGTTCGCCGCGTACTCGGGGTTGTCCAGCTCGCCGGTCCGCGGCGCCACGTGCCGCACGCCGAGGTCGTGGGCGAACGCCACCGCGCCCGTCAACTCGGCGGCGGCCAGGCTCGCCGAGTCCGCGGTGACCGCGAGCACCGCGGCGGGTCCGACGGCGCGCACGGCCGCGGCGAGCACGAGCGCGGAGTCCGCACCGCCGGAGAACGCCACGGCGAGCGGCCCGATCGCCTCCAGGTGGGCCACGAGTCGTTCGGCGGTGGCGGCGGTGCTCATCAGCGCTCCTCGGGGAGTTCGGCGGCCATGGCCAGCACCAGGCGCAACGGCAGGCCCGTCCGCCGGGCGACGGCGAGGGCGTCCTCGTACTCGGCCTTGA
>DATMCA010000766.1:0-7609 GCA_035559015.1 Umezawaea sp.
CCTTGGTCTCCATGGAGCGCATGGCCTTGCCCAGCGCCTCGATGAAGTTGCGGCCCATGGACATGGCCTCGCCGACGCTCTTCATCGTCGTGGTGAGCGTGGGGTCGGCGCCGGGGAACTTCTCGAACGCGAACCGCGGGATCTTCACGACCACGTAGTCCAGCGTCGGCTCGAAGCTCGCCGGGGTCTCGCCGGTGATGTCGTTGCGGATCTCGTCGAGCGTGTAGCCGATCGCGAGCTTGGCGGCGATCTTGGCGATCGGGAAGCCCGTCGCCTTCGACGCCAGCGCGGACGACCGCGACACGCGCGGGTTCATCTCGATGACGACCATGCGGCCGGTCGACGGCTCGATCGCGAACTGGATGTTGCAGCCGCCGGTGTCCACGCCGACCTCGCGGATCACGTCGATGCCGACGTTGCGCATGTGCTGGAACTCGCGGTCCGTCAGCGTCATCGCGGGCGCGACCGTGACCGAGTCGCCGGTGTGCACGCCCATCGGGTCGATGTTCTCGATGGAGCAGACGACCACGACGTTGTCGTTGCGGTCGCGCATCAGCTCCAGCTCGTACTCCTTCCAGCCGAGCACGCTCTCCTCGATGAGCACCTCGGTGACCGGCGACTCCGCGAGGCCGGTCGCGGCGAGCCGCTCCAGCTCCTCGGGGGTGTGCGCCATGCCGGAACCGAGGCCGCCCATGGTGAACGACGGCCGGATGACGACCGGGAGACCGAGGTCCGCCACGGTCTCCCGGACCTCGTCCATCGACTTGCACACGGCGCTGCGCGGGACCTCGGCGCCGATCTTGCGGACCAGCTCCTTGAAGATCTGCCGGTCCTCGCCGCGGTTGATGGCGTCGATGTCCGCGCCGATCAGCTCGACGTTGTACTTCTCCAGCACGCCGCGCTCGTGCAGCGCGATGGCCGTGTTCAGCGCGGTCTGGCCGCCCAGCGTCGCCAGGATGGCGTCGGGGCGCTCGATCGCGATGACCTTCTCGACGAACTCGGCCGTGATGGGCTCGATGTAGGTCGCGTCGGCGAACTCCGGGTCGGTCATGATCGTGGCCGGGTTGGAGTTCACCAGGCTGACCCGGATGCCCTCTTCGCGCAGCACGCGGCAGGCCTGGGTGCCGGAGTAGTCGAACTCGCACGCCTGGCCGATGACGATCGGGCCGGACCCGATCACCAGGACGTGCTTGATGTCAGTGCGCTTCGGCATGTCAGCGGGCCTCGCTCATCATCGTCACGAACTCGTCGAACAGCGGGGCGGCGTCGTGCGGGCCCGCGGCGGCCTCGGGGTGGTACTGCACGCTGAACGCCGGGACCTCCAGGGCGCGGACGCCCTCGATGGTGTCGTCGTTCGGGCAGTAGTGGCTCAGCAGGACGCGGCCGAAGTCGGAGGAGAACTCCTCCCCCGGCTCGCCCTCCAGAGCGAACCCGTGGTTCTGCGCGGTGATCGCGACCTTGCCGGTCTTCACGTCGATCACCGGGATGTTGATGCCGCGGTGGCCGTAGCGCATCTTGTACGTGTCGCGGCCCAGCGCGCGGCCGAGGATCTGGTTGCCGAAGCAGATGCCGAACAGCGGGATCCGCCGCTCCAGCACGGACCTCGTCAGCTCGACCGCGTGCGTCTGGGTGGCGGGGTCGCCCGGTCCGTTGGACAGGAAGACGCCGTCGGCCTCGACCGCCAGCAGTTCGTCCACCGTGGACGACAGCGGCAGCACGTGCACCTCGATGCCGCGCGCCGCCATCATCCTGGGGGTGTTCGACTTGATCCCGAGGTCCAGCGCGGCGACGCGGAAGCGCTTCTCGCCGACCGCGGGGACGACGTAGGGCTGCGCCGTCGTGACGTCGCCCGCGAGGTCGGAGCCCTTCATCGGCGGGCTGTCCAGGACGCGGCCCACGAGGGCCTCGTCGCTGTCCAGCGCGTCACCGGAGAAGACGCCCGCGCGCATCGCGCCCTGATCGCGCAGGTGGCGGGTCAGCATCCTCGTGTCGACGCCCGCGATGCCCACGACGCGCTGGCGGACCAGCTCCTCGTCGAGACCGCGGACCGAGCGCCAGTTGGAGGGCTTGCGGGAGGGGTCGCGCACGACGTAGCCCGCGACCCAGATGCGCGAGGACTCGTCGTCCTCGTCGTTCCAGCCGGTGTTGCCGATCTGCGGGGCGGTCTGCACCACGATCTGGCGGTGGTAGGAGGGGTCCGTCAGCGTCTCCTGGTACCCGGTCATGCCGGTGGAGAACACGACCTCGCCCAGGCTCTCGCCCAGGGCGCCGTAGGACTCGCCGCGGAACACGCGGCCGTCTTCCAGGACTAGTGCTGCCTTGCTCACGCGGTACCTCCCTCAGCGGGGCTGGTGTTCAGCGCCGCCACCCACTGCTCGTACACGTCTTTGTCATCGCCGCGGAAACCCGTGTCCACGAGCTGCTCGCCCAGGTGCCACCGCACGACCAGCAGGCCGTCCTTGGTCATCACCTTGCCCGCGAGGCCGCGGTCCGTCCGCGCGGAATCGATCTCCGCCCTGGGGATCCACATCGCCGACGCCCCGGTGCGCTCGATGAGCACGCCCTGGTCCGTCAGCCGCAGCTCGGCCTCGGCGCGGTGGCCGATGTCGCCGACGGCGACCCGGTCCTGCCAGTTGTCGCCGATGGTCGTGCCGATGTACTGGCCCGTCGTCTCCAGCAGCACGGCACCGGTGTCGGTGGGCACGGCCGGGAAGTCGGCGAGCACGGCCGCCTGGCGGCGCGCGCGGCGCTGCCAGCCGTGCCACATGCCGTAGAGGCAGAGGGCGAGGAACGCCAGCACCGCCAGCGAGAGGAGAACCCTGGTCATGCCGGAATCCTCCCCGCCGTGACGCGCCCGCGCAGCAGGGTGGCCGTCACGACGCCCGGCAGCTCCATGCCCTCGAACGGGGTGTTGCCCGAGACGCTCGCCAGTTCGGCGCCGCGCACGGTCCAGGTGGCGTCCGGGTCGACCAGCACCAGGTTGGCGGGCTCGCCGACCTCGATCGGCCGACCGTGGTCGGGCAGCCCGGCGATCTCGGCCGGCCGCTCGCTCATCACCCGTGCGACACCGCGCCAGTCCAGCAGGCCGGTCCTGACCATGGCCTCGACGACCACGGACAGGGCGGTCTGGAGGCCCAGCATGCCGGGACGGGCCGCGGACCACTCGCAGTCCTTGTCCTGCACGGCGTGCGGGGCGTGGTCGGTCGCGACGCAGTCGATGACACCCTCGGCGAGCGCCCGGCGCAGTGCCTGGACGTCCGCGTCGGTGCGCAGCGGCGGGTTGACCTTGTTGACCGGGTCGTAGGTGCTCAGCCGGTCGTCGGTCAGCAGCAGGTGGTGCGGGGTGACCTCGGCGGAGATTCGCGGCCTGCCCGCCAGGGGCGAGATCTCGGCGCCGCGGGACTTCGCCCACCTGAGGACCTCCGCCGTGCCCGTCGTGGACACGTGGCAGATGTGCAGCCTGGCCTCGGCGTGCAGCGCCAGCAGGCAGTCCCGCGCCACGATCGACTCCTCGGCGGCGGCGGGCCAGCCCTGGAGGCCCAGCCGGGCCGCCTGCTCGCCCTCGTGCGCCTGGGCGCCGACGGTCAGCCGCGGCTCCTCGGCGTGCTGGGCGACGACCACGTCCAGCGCCTTGGAGTACTCCAGGGCGCGGCGCATGATCAGCGGGTCGTGCACGCAGTGGCCGTCGTCGGAGAAGACGCGGACGTTCGCGGCGGACTTCGCCATCGTGCCCAGTTCGGCGAGCTTCTCGCCCTTGAGCCCGACGGTGACCGCGCCGACCGGGTACACGTCCACCAGCCCGACCTCGCGACCGCGGCGCCACACGTGCTCCACGATCACCGCGTTGTCGGCCACCGGATCGGTGTTGGCCATGGCGAACACGGCCGTGTAGCCGCCGAGCGCGGCGGCCTGGGAGCCGGTGGCGATGGTCTCGGTGTCCTCGCGACCCGGTTCGCGCAGGTGCGTGTGCAGGTCGACGAAACCGGGCAGCAGCACCGCGCCGGCCCCGTCGACGGTCTCCACGTCGGCCTGCTCGACGGACCCGATCTCGGCGATGACGCCGTCGCGGATCAGCACGTCGACCGGATCACCCTCGCCGTAGGGACGAACTCCCTTGAGCAACAAGGGATTCACGAATTTTCCTCCTCATGGGCGAGCAAGTGGTAGAGCACCGCCATGCGCAGGTGGACGCCGTTGCGCACCTGGTCGGTGATGGCCGCGCGCGGGGAGTCGGCGACCGCCGAGGCGATCTCCATCCCGCGGAGCATCGGACCGGGGTGCAGCACGACGGCGTGCTCGGGCATGAGGCCGAGGCGGTTCTCGTTGAGCCCGTAGGCGATCGAGTACTCGCGGGCCGACGGGAAGAACCCGCCGTGCATCCGCTCGGCCTGGACCCTCAGCAGCATGACCGCGTCCAGGCTGGGCAGTTCGGCGTCCAGTTCGTGCGACACCGTCACGGGCCAGTTGGCCACGCCGACCGGCAGCAGCGTCGGCGGGGCGACCAGCACCACGTCGGCGCCCAGCGCGGAGAGCAGGTGCACGTTCGACCGGACGACCCGGCTGTGCAGGACGTCGCCGACGATCGCGATCCGGCGGCCCTCGATCGAGCCGAGCCGCTCGCGCAGCGTCGCCGCGTCCAGCAGCGCCTGCGTCGGGTGCTCGTGCATCCCGTCGCCCGCGTTGACGACGGACGTGCCCGCCTCGGCGAGCCAGCCCGCGAGCCGGTGCGCCGCACCGGACGCGGGGTGCCGGACGATCACGCAGTCGGCGCCCGCCGCGGCCAGCGTGAGCGCGGTGTCGCGAAGGGACTCGCCCTTGCTCACGCTCGACCCGCCCGCGGACACGTTGATCACGTCCGCGCTCATCCACTTGCCCGCGATCTCGAAGGAGACCCTGGTGCGCGTGGAGTTCTCGTAGAACAGCGTGATGACCGTGCGGCCGCGCAGCGTCGGGAGCTTGCGGACCTCCCGGCCGAGCAGCGCGCGCTTGAGGTTGTCCGCGGTGTCGAGGATCGACGTGGCGGTCGCGCGGTCGAGGCCTTCGGTGGAGAGGAGGTGCTTCACTTGAGCACCACTCCGTCGCGCCCGTCGAACTCGTCCAGCAGGACCGCCACGTCCTCGGTGCGCGATGTTGGCACGTTCTTGCCAACGTAGTCCGCCCGGATCGGCAGTTCCCGGTGGCCGCGGTCGACGAGCACCGCGAGTTGCACCGCGCGTGGGCGGCCGTGGTCGCGCAGGGCGTCGAGGGCGGCGCGGATGGTGCGACCGGAGAAGAGGACGTCGTCCACGAGCACCACGAGGCGGTCGTCGATCCCGCCTTCGGGGAGTGACGTCGTCTCCAGCGGCCTGGTGGGGCCTCTCCGCAGGTCATCGCGGTAGAGGGTCACGTCCAGCGTGCCCGTGGGCACCTCGACGCCACTGAACTCCGCGATCTTGACGGCCAGTCGGCGAGCGAGTGGCGCTCCCCGACTCGGTATGCCCATCAGGACTACTGCGGGTGCGCTCGGTGCATCAAGAGCGGTCTTCTCGATGATCTGATGGGCCATTCGGGCGACAGTGCGTGCGACGTCACCGGCCGAGAGAAGCTCGCGCTCCCCGGCCGGATCCGTCGCACCACGTTGACGTGGCGCCACGGTTGGACCTCCTTCCCCGCCTCACAGGACGGGTCCTTAAAGGACGTCGGACACCCGGCTTCGACCGGGCTGACCTGCACGGTATCAGGCACGGAGCGCCCACCTTACGAGTGGTGTCGAGGCTCTCGCCCCCATGGACTGACGAGATCAGCTTGACCTGGCGACCACGGAGAGCAATCATTACTCTGCGTATTGAGTCTGACCTCCCCGGCCCAGTCCCCTACCGGCTGACGGGGCGAATGAACGGAGAACCGCCACATGGGCGACTACGCCAAGGCGTTGGGGGCCAAGCTCCGCGCGATCCGGCAGCAGCAGGGCTTGTCCCTGCACGGCGTCGAGCAGAAGTCCGGCGGTCGCTGGAAGGCCGTGGTCGTCGGCTCCTACGAGCGAGGCGACCGAGCCGTGACCGTGCAGAAGCTGGCCGAACTGGCCGACTTCTACGGGGTGCCGGTGGCCGAACTGCTGCCGGAGGGCCGGGTGCCGTCGGGTGCCGAGCCCGCCACCAAGATCGTCATCAACCTCGAACGGCTGCAACAGCTACCGGCCGAGAAGGTGGGTCCGCTCGCGCGGTACGCCGCCACCATCCAGAGCCAGCGCGGCGACTACAACGGCAAGGTGCTCTCGATCCGCACCGAGGACCTGCGTTCGCTCGCGATCATCTACGACATGACCCCCGGCGAGCTCACCGAGCAGCTCATCGACTGGGGCGTCCTCCCGCCTGAGGCCCGCCCGGCCAAGGAGGACTGAGACGACTAAGGCCACCCCGGTTCACCCGAGGTGGCCTTAGTCCGTCCGGCGAAGTGCTAGAGGACCGCGCGCAACTGGTCCGCGATGACGGCGATCCGGCCGAGCACGCCGTTGACGAAGCGCGGCGAGTCGTCGGTGGACAGACCCTTCGCCAGCTCGATCGCCTCGTCGATCGCGACCGCGTCCGGCACGTCCGTCGCCCACAGCAGCTCGTACAGGCCGATCCGCAGCACCGCGCGGTCGACCGCGGGCATCCGCTGGAGCGTCCAGCCCTCGGCGTGCTCCGAGATCAGGTCGTCGATGCGCGCCTGGTGCGCCTTCACGCCCTCGACGAGCGTCACGGTGTAGTCGTTCACCGGCGGCACGTCGGCCGAACCGACCCGGCCCGCTACCAGCGTCACCGGGTCCTCGCCACGCAGGTCGGCCTCGAAGAGGATGTCGACCGCGCGTTTGCGGGCCTTGCTGCGTGCACCCACGTCAGCTGCTCACACGGCCGAGGTAACGACCGTCGCGGGTGTCGACCTTGACCTTCTCGCCCGTGGTGACGAACAGCGGCACCTGGATCTCGGCGCCGGTCTCCAGCTTCGCGGGCTTCGTGCCGCCCGTCGAGCGGTCGCCTTGGAGGCCGGGGTCGGTGTGCTCGATCAGCAGCTCGACCGAGGTCGGGAGCTCCACGAAGAGCGGCACGCCCTCGTGCGTCGCGACCATGGCCTCCTGGTTCTCCAGCATGTAGCCCGCGGCGTCGGAGACCGTCGCGCCGGGCACGGTGATCTGGTCGAACGTGTCGCTGTCCATGAACACGAAGTCGGTGCCGTCCTTGTACAGGAACGTCATCGTCCGCTTGTCCACGGTGGCCGTCTCGACCTTGGTGCCCGCGTTGAAGGTCTTGTCCACGACCTTGCCGGACAGGACGTGCTTCAACGTGGTGCGCACGAAGGCGCCACCCTTGCCCGGCTTGACGTGCTGGAACGCGGTGACGGTCCAGAGCTGGCCGTCGAGGTTCAGCACCAGGCCGTTCTTCAGGTCGTTGGTCGTGGCCACGGTGGTGGTCTCTCCTGTTGTCTCAAGGGGCGGGCCCGACGGAGCGGGCGCTTAGACGACCACGAGTTCCTTCGTGGTCAGGGTGAGGAGCTCCGGCGCGCTCTCACGCACCACGAGCGTGTCCTCGATGCGGACACCGCCCTTTCCCGACAGGTAGACGCCGGGCTCGACGGTGACCGCCATACCGGC
>DATMCA010000767.1:0-4654 GCA_035559015.1 Umezawaea sp.
TTTCTTGGTCGCCTTGGCCGAGTCGAGCGGTATGCGGACTCGCGGGGCGCCGTGTTGGGTCGTGTCGCCGACGGAGCCCGCGGAGGCGGCGGGTGTGCTGTCCCCGCAGCCCGTCGCGGCGAGTGCGATGACAGCTAGGAGGAGCAGGGTGCGCACAGGGATGTCCTCACGGCTCGGAGTTCTTGCCGGGGAGCAGTCTGCCCCCAATCGCACCGGACGATCTACAAAAACTTTTCCACACCTGCGGTTGACCGGAGCCTGTGGTCCAGTGCGGTGTGTCGTCTACCTGCGCCGACCGTGCGTACGGCCTGCCCGATGGCTTTTCGAGAACCGACCAGCACGACCAGCTTCTTGGCCCTCGTGACGGCCGTGTAGAGCAGGTTGCGCTGGAGCATCATCCACGCGCTCGTGGTGAGCGGGATGACGACGCACGGGTATTCGCTCCCCTGTGAACGGTGGATGGTCATCGCGTACGCGTGCGTCAACTCGTCGAGTTCGCCGAACTCGTAGTCGACGTCCTCGTCCTCGTCGGTGCGGATGGTCAGCTTCTGCTCGACCTGGTCCAGCGCCGTGACAACACCCATGGTTCCGTTGAAGACACCATTTACACCCTTGTCGTAGTTGTTGCGGATCTGCGTGACCTTGTCGCCCAAGCGGAACACTCGGCCGCCGAAGCGGCGCTCCGGCAGACCTTCGCGGGCGGGGGTCAACGCTTCCTGGAGGACGGCGTTCAGCGCGCCCGCGCCCGCCGGGCCGCGGTGCATCGGGGCGAGGACCTGGATGTCGCGGCGGGCGTCGAGGCCGAACTTGGCGGGGATTCGGCGGGCCACGACGTCGACGGTCATCGTGGCCGCCTCCTCGGACTCCTCGACGGGGAACAGGAAGAAGTCGGGCAGTCCCTGGACGACCGGGTACTCGCCGGAGTTGATCCGGTGCGCGTTGGTGACCACACCGGACTGCTGGGCCTGGCGGAAGATGTGCGTGAGGCGCACGTTCGGCACGGGACTGCCCTCGCACAGCACGTCGCGCAGCACCTCGCCCGCGCCGACGGACGGCAGCTGGTCGACGTCGCCGACGAGCAGCAGGTGCGCGCCGGGGGCGACGGCCTTGATCAGCTTGTTCGCCAGCAACAGGTCCAGCATGGACGCCTCGTCCACGACCACCAGGTCCGCGTCCAGCGGGCGGTCGCGGTCGAACGCCGCGTCGCCGCCGGGCTTCAGCTCCAGCAGCCGGTGGACGGTGCGGGCCTCGTGCCCGGTCAACTCCGTCAGGCGCTTGGCGGCCCGACCGGTCGGGGCGGCGAGCACGACCTTCGCGCCCTTGGCGACGGCCAGCCGGACGATGGACCGCACGGTGAAGCTCTTGCCGCAGCCCGGTCCGCCGGTCAGCACGGCGACCTTCCTGGTCAGCGCGAGCTTCACGGCCTCCTCCTGCTTGGCCTCCAGCGACGCGCCGAGCCAGGCGAACGCCTTCGCCCAGTCCACCGAGGCGAACGCGGGCATCCGTTCGTCCTGGGTGGACAGCAGTCGGCGGAGTTGGCCCGCCACCGAGATCTCCGCGCGGTGGAACGGGACCAGGTAGACCGCGGCGACGTCCTCGCCGTCCAGCGGCAGGACTTCGCGGACGACGCCCTCCTCCTCGACCAGTTCGGCGAGGCAGTCGATCACCAGTCCGGCGTCGACCTGGAGGATCTTGATGGCCTCGCCGATGAGCGACTGGTCGGGCAGGAAGCAGTTGCCGTTGCCGGTGGCCTCGGACAGCGTGAACTGGAGGCCGGCCTTGATCCGCTGCGGGCTGTCGTGCGGGATGCCGACGGCCTTGGCGATCACGTCGGCGGTGCGGAAGCCGATGCCCCACACGTCCGACGCCAGCCGGTACGGCTCCTGGCGGACGACGTCGATCGACTTGTCGAGGTACTGCTTGTAGATCCGCACGGCGAGGGACGTCGACACCCCGACGCCCTGGAGGAAGATCATCACCTCCTTGATCGCCTTCTGCTCCTCCCACGCGGCGGCGATCAGCTTGGTGCGCTTGGGCCCGAGCCCCGGCACCTCGATCAGCCGCTTGGGCGTCTGCTCGATGACGTCCAGCGCGTCCACGCCGAAGTGGGTGACGATCTTGTCCGCCAGCACCGGCCCGATGCCCTTGATCAGCCCGGAACCGAGGTAGCGGCGGATGCCCTGGATCGTCGCGGGCAGGACGGTCGTGTAGTCGTCCACGAAGAACTGCTTGCCGTACTGGGGGTGCGAGCCCCACCGGCCGCGCATCCGGATCGACTCCCCCGGCTGCGCCCCGAGCAGCGCGCCGACGACGGTCAGCAGGTCACCGCCGCCGCGGCCGGTGTCGACCTTGGCGACCGTGTAGCCGGTCTCGTCGTTGGCGAAGGTGATGCGCTCCAACACGGCCTCCAGGACCGCTCCCTCGCCTGCCATGCCGCCAACATTAGGCGCACACCTCCACACGACCTCCACAAGTCGCCCCTGACCTCTCCACTCGCGCGGCATACAGTCGCCGCATGACCGGGGGACAGCGGCGGGTACTGGTGGTAGAGGACGAGCTCGCCATCGCGGAGTCGGTGGCGGCCCGGCTGCGGGCCGAGGGGTTCCTGGTCGAGCTGGCCCACGACGGCCCGTCGGCGGTCGCGGCGGCGCTGGCCAACGTGCCGGACCTGGTCGTGCTGGACGTGATGCTGCCCGGCTTCGACGGCCTGGAGGTGTGCCGCCGGATCCAGGCGCACCAGCCGGTCCCGGTGCTCATGCTGACCGCGCGCGGCGACGAGACGGACCTGCTGGTCGGTCTCGCGGTCGGCGCGGACGACTACCTCACCAAGCCGTTCTCCATCCGCGAGTTGGCCGCCCGCGTGCACGCGCTGCTGCGCCGGGTGGAGCGGGCCGCGCAGCCCAGGGTCGAGTCGCGGATCGCGCTGGCGGACCTGGAGATCGACCTGGTGGAACGGCGGGTGCACCGCGCGGGCGTGGAGGCGCACCTGACGCCGACCGAGTACGAGCTGCTGGTGCACCTCGCGGAACGGCCGCGCGCGGTGCAGCCGCGGGAACGGCTGCTGAGCGAGGTGTGGGGATGGCACGACAGCACGGGGGCGCGGACAGTCGACAGCCACATCAAGGCGTTGCGCCGCAAGCTCGGCGCGGACCTGATCCGGACCGTGCACGGCGTCGGGTACGCGCTGGAGGTGCCCAGGTGACCGTGTTCAAGACGATCATCGCGATGCTGGTCGAGGAGCTCCCCCGGCCGCTGGACCCGGTGCGGTCGATCAAGCTCAAGCTCGGCATCCTGCTGGTGGTCCCCACCACGGTCGGGTGGGCGTTCTTCTGGTCGCAGATCGGCTGGCTGCCGGTGCGGAGCACGATCGGGGTGCTGCTCATCGTGCTGTTCGTCTCGCAGGTGCTCGCGCACGGCATGACCCGGCCGTTGCGCGAGATGACGGCCGCGGTCCGCGCGATGCGAGCGGGCGACTACTCGCAGCGGGTCAGGGCGACCGCGCGGGACGAGGTGGGCGAACTGGCGAGCGCGTTCAACCGGATGGCGGCCGACCTGGCCGCCGCCGACCAGCAGCGCCGCGAGCTGATCGCCAACGTGTCCCACGAGCTGCGCACCCCCATCACCGCGTTGCGGGCGGTGCTGGAGAACGTGGTCGACGGGGTGGTCGAGGCGGACGACCCGACGATGCGGACGGCCCTCGCCCAGACCGAACGCCTCGGCAGACTCGTCAGCGAACTCCTCGACCTGTCCAAAGTGGACGCCGGTGTCCTCGCGCTGAACCGCGAGGAGTTCGCGGTGGAACCGCTGCTCGCCGACGTGGTAGCGGAGGCCGAGGTCGCCGCCGAGGCGGGGAAGCGCGGGGTGCACTTCACCATGGAGGTCAGTCCGCCGGGGGCCACCGCGTTCGCCGACCGGGAGCGCCTGCACCAGGTGGTGGTCAACCTGCTGGACAACGCCGCCCGGCACGGTCCCGCCGACGGTCGGGTGGACGTCCGCGCCCTGGCCACCGCCGACGGGCTCGTGGTCGAGGTCCTGGACGAGGGTCCCGGCATCGCCCGCGAGGACCGCGAACGCATCTTCGAGCGCTTCACCCGCGGGGAACGGGCCGGTGGCGGTGGCACCGGGCTCGGCCTCAACATCGCCCGCTGGGTGGTCGACCTGCACGGCGGGTCGATCGCCGTGGTCGACGGCCCCGGCTGCCGCATCCGGGTCACCCTCCCACCCGCCGATCACCCGCGTGCGCTGAACCTTCCCGTCCGCTGAACGTCCCTTCTGCAGAGTCCCTGCTCCTCGAATCCGGAGTGATCCCGTGAACGACAAGCCTGCCGTCGGCATGCCCAGGAAACTCGGTCTGCGCCGCATCCAAGCCCTGCCCACGACCGCTCTGCCGGTCCGGTCCGCGGCCTCCAAGACCGTGGTGAAGGAACCCGAGGAGCACCGAGATCCCGAGGGGACCGGAGAGCCGACGGCCGAGGAACCCGAGGTCGCGGAACCCGCCGAGGAGGCGGCCGAGCGGCCTTCGGCGAGCGGTCCGACGGTCGGGTACCCGGTGATGCCACCGCCTCCCGCGCAGACGGCACCGCCGTGGCCGCCCGTGCTCCACCGCGACCCCAAGCCGCTGTGGCCCGCTCCGAGCGGTCCGGCCCCTCGGCAC
>DATMCA010000768.1:0-2647 GCA_035559015.1 Umezawaea sp.
GGTTGGGGGGAGAAGGGTCAGGCCGTCGCCTTGTCGACCGCCTTGTCGACCTGGTTCTGGGCCTTCCACGACTCGTAGCTGACCTCGGCGACGTCCGCTGCGCCCTCGAAGCGCTTCCAGCCCTTGCCGACGTTGTCGGTGATCTCGTCCAGGTTCTTGATCCGGCCCATCTGGCGGGACAGGGCCGCGACCAGCCGCGCGATGCGCGAGGCGATGTTCACGCCCAGCGCGACGGCCTTGCCGACCGCGACGCCGACGAACGCCACGATCGAGGCGCCGAAGGTGAAGAACGCGGCCGCGGCCGCGGCGATCGCGCCGGCCAGCAGCGAACCGAGCAGCTGGGCGATCAGGTCGCGGATGATGTCGCGCAGCACCGACACCAGCACGCCGCAGATCGCGACGATCTTCGCCTTCTTCTCGACCGCGTCGGCCAACGCGTCCAGTTCCTGGCCCAGCGTGTCCATGTTGGCCTTGAACGCCTCGGACGACTGCCCGGTCCAGCCCTGCGGCTGCGCCAACGTGTTGCGGTGGGTCTCGGCCAGCACGGCCATCTCCGCCGCGGTCTTCTTCGTCGCCTCGACGTTGGCCTTGATCTCGTCCGGGTCGCCCATGAGCTGGTCGAGCGGCTCCTTGAGGAAGCTCACGTGCTCGATCAGCCAGCCGATGCCCGCGCCGAGGAGGGTGCCGAACGGGTCGATCGCGAGCATCGCCGTCGACGACGCCGCGCCGATCGCGGCGAAGGTGATGTCCAGGACCTGCTCGGTCTCGGACTCGGCGTCCTTGCCCACGGTCTCGATCAGGTCGGCGTAGGCCGAGATGAACAAGGAGCCCTTGAACTTGTTCTCCTCGGTGATCTCCATACCGGGGGGCGAATCGACCATGATCAGGACCTTTCCGGGGAACGGCGACGACGGCAGCGGGACCGGGCGCGCGGGGCGCCGGGCCGTTCGGTCACCAGGGGTGGTTCTCGTCTTCTTCGAAATCCGGCTGACCACGCGTGGGACGCGCAGGCGGTGCCGGCTGCGCGGGCGCCGGGGGGACGAACTGCTGGTAAGCAGGCGGCTGCGGCGGCGCGGGCGGGCGCGGCGGGTAGGACGGCGGCGGCGCGGGCTCCTCGTCCAGGGCGTCGACGGCCTTGAGGTCGCGCTCTTCGAACTCCTCTTCACCTTCGTCCTCCTCCTGCGGAAGGAAGCTCTGCACGAGGTCCATCGACTCCGTGCCACCGCCGAGGGGGGCGAACGCCTCCACCATCTTCGCCGAGGCCGCCCTCTGTCCTCTTCGGACCGCCTCCATGATCGACGCGGTGAGCTTGCCGGGGCTCATGCCCGCGGCGCGCTGCGTCAGCTCCAGGTTCTGCAGCGCGCCGCTGGGCGCGATCGTGACGTTCACGGCGCCGTCGTCGGACGTCACCGAAGCAGTGGCCGCGGCGAGGTTCTCCGCCAGGTCCTCGGACTTCTGCTTGAGGTCGGCGAGCCTCGTGTCCATGTCCTTCAGCCACTGGTCCGGATCCACGTCTTCCCTCTCGTCTAGAACGGGTTCTGCGAGCCGCGCGTCAGACCGATGCGAGCACCGAGTCGATGCGGTTCGCGATCCGCTCGTTGTCGGTCGGCGAGAGGCTCAGCCAGCCGTTCTCCCGAACCATCAGGTAACGGCCCTGCGGGGTGTCGAACCAGTTGATCAACACCTCGGCCCGCTCGGAGCGGTACCTGTTCTTGCCGCGGCGGGTGACCCCGAACTGGCCGCCCGCGACGCGGTTCTCGGCCAGCTCGCTGATCACGGAAGCGTCCTGCTTGGACAGTCCCGCGCGCTGGAGCGCCTGCTTCTCGTCCAGCTCCTCGTCGCCCCACGGGTCGTCGGACTCGTCCGGCTCGTCGTGCATCGCCACGGCGGAGGCCAACGTCTCCAGCCGCAGCGACAGCGCGCTGCCCGGCCCGGCCGAGCCGTCGGACAGCACGCCCACGATGGACTTCGCCAACGACGTCGGCCTGACCTCGACGAGCCCGATCCGCTCCTCGTCGATGATCGCGAGCACCGCCTGGTTGCCGTCGGACGCGGCGACGGCCCGCACGGGCCGCCGCTCCATGTTGGCCACGGCGTCGACCGCGACCTCGTGGTCGCCCAGCAGCCGCAGGAGGTCCTGCAACCTCCGGTCGGTCGCGAGGTCGCGCCGCGCCAAGCCGTCCAGCACGTCCAGCCGCAGCTTCGTCCGCTCCTCCATCGTGCTGCCGAGGCTCGGGACGTCCAGCGGGTACGGCATCCTGCCGAGCTCCAGGTCGTGCCAGAGCACGTCCAGTTCAGCCGGGCTCAGCAGGAACTCCGGGGTGATCAAGACTGGTCACCGCTCTTCTTCTTCGGCTTGACCCCGCCGATCACCGACGGCGGCAGGTTCTCGCCAGGCACGTCGAAGAGGTCGCCGCCCATGATGTACGACGCGGACTTGCGCTCCTTGTCCTCCTCGCTGCGCCCGCCAGCGCCCATCGGGGCACCACCCATCGGGGCACCGGCCATGCCCGCGGCACCCGCGCCACCGGTGGGGAACGCACCGGTCGGCATCGGACCGCGCGCGCCGGGGGGCACGACACCGGTCGAACCACCCGAGGCCGCCGCGCCGGCGCCGCCAACGCCACCACCGGCTCCACCAACGCCG
>DATMCA010000769.1:0-2273 GCA_035559015.1 Umezawaea sp.
GCAGCCGCAGTTCGGCGTCCGAGCCGCCGAGCGCCCGGCGCAGCGCGGCGGATCCGCTGACCAGCCTCAGGCCCCTGGCGAACCGGTCGGCCACCAGGAACAGGCACCCGAGCTGGACCACGGCCACCACGTTCGGGGCGCCGAGGTGCCCGGCCAGGTACGGCACCGGCAGCAGGCCGAGGAAGACCAGCGCGCCGAGGGGCTGACGGGTGTGGCGGACCAGTTCCGCGCGGAGCAGGGCCCGACGTCGGTCGCCGGAGAAGCGGATCGAGCGGACGGCCCCCGTGGCCCGAGCTCGGCGGACCGCCATCGTGCCGGACAGGAGGGTCGGGTCCAGGAACGTGGTCGCGGTGGCCGCGACCACGGCGATCTCGGCACCCTCGGACAGCGCGCCCCTGGTCATCACGGCCAACATCCGGTGGGCGTGCCAGGCGGCGGCGGTCGCCACGACGACCAGCGCGCCCGCGAGCGGCAGGACGGGCGGGGTGGCGGGCCAGGGGAGGTCCGGCACCGCCGCGAGCACGGCCGTGAACGCGGCCAGTCCCGCGACCAGCACGGTGATCCCGCGGCGCGCCACCGCGGTTCGGCGGCGGCCGGCCTGGGCCTCGACGAGCGCGGCGGTGAGGAGCACCCCGATGGGCGCCCCCAGCGCCGCGGTGGGGAGCGAGATCGCGCCGCCGAGCACCCCGCCCGTGACGGCCGAACCGGCCAGCAGGGCGGCGAACCGGGGGGCCAGCAGCCGCCTCCGGTCCACCGGTGAGCTGAGGAGCCACGTCCGCGCGGCGGGCGAGACCAGCACCGGCCCCACCGCGATGGCCGCCGAGCACAGCAGGGCCATCACCAGCAGCGTCGCGGTGAGGACGGTCCAGCGCACCAGGTCCGGCGCCTGCGGTGGACCGGCCGTCGCGACCGCGTCCAGCCCGGAACCGGCCGCCGAGACCAGGATGCCGCCGACGACCACCACGTACAGGGCTTGGCCGTAGAGGTCCGAGAGGCGTGCGGTGAGCGGGCGCGGATCGGCCCGGTAGCGGCGGAGGGTGCGCCGCACCTCGGCCGCGGTGGTCCGGTTGGTCATCCGCCGAGGTCGACGTGCTCGTCGGCCACGGCGTCGCGCAGCTCGACGTCGTGCGTGGCCAGCAGGACCGCCGTGCCCGCGGCCTTCTCGGCGTTGAGCCGCCCGGCCAGCCACTCGCGCCCCGCCGCGTCCAGGCGTTGCTCCGGCTCGTCGAGCACCAGCAGCCGCCGGGGCCGGACCAGGCACGACGCCAGGGCCAGCCTGCGCCGCTGACCGCTGGACAGGGTCGCGGGCAGTTGGTCCGCCACGCGCTCCAACCCCAGTTCCACCAGCACCTCGTCCACCCCGCCGCCACCGTGCGCGTGGGCGTGCAGGTCCAGGTGCTCCACGACGGACAGGTCGGGGAAGAAGTCGAAGTCGTCCAGCACCGCCGCGACAGCCGCCCTGGTGGCCGGGTCCGACTCCCGCAGCACCGCCCCGTCGAACTCCACCGTGCCCGAATCCGCCTCGGCCGAGCCGACCACGCAGTGCAGCAGCGTCGACTTCCCCGCGCCGTTCGGCCCGACGACCGCCGCGGCCTCACCGGGGCGCAGGGTGAACGAGACGTCGCGCAGCACGGTCAGACCGCCGTAGGCCTTGGTGAGGCCACGTACCTCGAGCACCGCCATCACTTCCGGTTGGTCTCGTCGTAGGCGGCCTGACCGGCCAGGATGTCCACGGCGTGGTCGCGGATCCAGCCGAACATGGTCGACAGCGGCTCGCTGGTGCCGCGGCCGAGCGGGGTGAGGCCGTAGGTGACCCGCGGTGGCGTGCTCGGCTCCACCTCCCGCCACAGCAGGCCGTCGCGGACCAGGGCGCGCAGCGTCTGGGACAGCATCTTCTCGCTCACGCCGTCGATGCGGTCGCGCAGTTCGTGGAACCGGAGTTCCCGCTCGCGCAACGCCATCAGCACCCACACGCCCCAGCGGCTGGTCACGTGGTCGAGCACGGTCCGCGCCGGGCAGTCGGAGTGGAACACGTCACTGAGCGCGTAGGCCGACCAGTCGGTGACCTGCTTTCCTTCCTCCACGCCATGAACTTACGTCAAGGTGCGTTCTTCCCGTCGGCGCAGGGGATTCCTAGCGTCGGTCCCACACCGGACGAAGGGGAGTGCGCATGAGGATCGTGGTGACCGGGGCGACCGGCAACGTCGGCGGAGCGGTGGTCCGCTTGCTCGGCGAGGACGCCGTGGACGTGGTGGGGGTCTCGCGGGCGGCCG
>DATMCA010000770.1:0-2139 GCA_035559015.1 Umezawaea sp.
GCGCTGGCCCGGTACGTGCTCGACCACCCCGAGGCCGTCGCCGGTCGCCGCGTGCTCGACCTCGCCTCCGGCTCCGGGCTCGTCGCGATCGCCGCGCGGCTGGCGGGCGCGGCCGACGTGACGGCGAACGACATCGACGCCCTGTCGACCGCCGCGATCGCCCTCAACGCGGACCTCAACGGCGTCGGGATCGCCGTGGTGGACGGGGATCTGCTCGGCGGGACGCCGGACGGGTACGACGTCGTGCTCGCCGGGGACGTGTTCTACGACCGGGGGATGGCCGACCGCGTGCTGCCGTTCCTGCGCGCCGCCGTCGACCGAGGTGGCGCCGTGCTGGTGGGGGATCCGCAGCGGGCACACCTGCCGCACGCGGAGTTCACCGTGCTCGCCTCCTACGACGTGCCCGTGCACGGCGCGCTGGAGAGCGCGGAAGTCAAACGCACCACCGTTCTGCGCCCAAAGTGAGGCTGGTGTCGATCTTCCTCACCCGTTCGTGCCACACTTTCACCCAGGAGTGAAGGGAAGACGGTGCCGATCGGATCCATGCGGGCCACCGCTGTCGTGGCCGCCGCTGTAGCGCTGCTGCTCGCGGTGATCAGCAACGTCCTGTGGGAACCACGGGACCAGCCCGCCGCTGCCGAGCCCACCCCGTCCTCGGCCCCCGCGGCGGCCACCAGCGAACCGCCGAAGGAGCAGAAGGCCAAGGACCCCCAGGCGGTCAAGGCCGAACTCCTGCGCTCGTGCGGCAACGCGGAGCTCGACCCCGCCAACTTCACCCTCGGCGCGCTCATCGACGACGGCCAGGGCCACAAGATCGTCGTCGGCAGCACCCCCCGCACCATCGCCATGTGCGGCGTGCACCCGCTCGGCAGCGGCTCCGGCGTCGGCCCGATGACCGAGACCAGCCTGCGCAACGCCAACCGCGTCCTGGCCAAGGCGGGTGGCATCGACGCGGACACCGGTTTCCTCGGCTACGGCCGCACCCTCCCGCAGGTCGCCAAGGTCGAGATCTTCCTGCCCGGCGGCAAACCCGTCCTCGCCGACTCGGGCTCCGAGACGTTCGCCTACTTCGTCCCGCTCGCCCGCGACAAGATCACCGGCCTCACCACCAGGGTCACCGACGCCGCGGGCGCCGTGCTCTACAACGGCCCCCTATAACGGGAACAGGGGCCCCGGAAGTCCACGCGGGACACGCCGCGCCCCCGCCCGGCGCTCTACCGTCACCACCATGCACCCGTCGCACGCCATCGCGGGCACGGTCGCCGCCGCGGCGCTCGTCGTGCTCCTGCACCTGCTCGGCGCCCTGGACCCGCGCGCCGCCATCGCCGACCCACCCGGTGTGGACGCGATCGTGGACGGCCGGTTCGTCCGCTGACCACGGGGACGACTAGACCTCGCCACCCGCCAGCCTGACCACCGTCCCGCGCGCGCCGTCCACCCGCACCCGGTCACCCGTGCGCAGCACCACCGTCGCGTTCCCGCACCCGACCACCGCCGGGATCCCCAACTCCCGCGCCACGATCGCCGCGTGCGACAGCGGCGCGCCGACGTCGGTCACGACCGCCGCCGCGCGCGGGAACAGGGGAGTCCAGCCGATGTTCGTCACGGTCGTCACCAGCACCTCGCCCGCCAGCAGCTCCCCGCCCTGCTCGACCCCCGCGAGGACCCGCACCACGCCCTCGACCACGCCCGCCGCGCCGCCGAACCCGGACACGTCCGAGCCCACCGGTTCGGGCGCCGTCGACGCGTCGAACACGTCCACCCGCCGCGCCGGGTCCGCCGCCCACGACACCGGGTCGAAGTGCCCGCGGATCAGCGTCGGGTACGCGGGCAGCGCCCGGTACCGCTCGTAGGCCACCCGCCGGGCCGGAACCGCGCCCAGCGCCGACCGGTCACCGCCGAGCAGCCCCACCAGTTCGTCGACCGCCAGGAAGAACACGTCCGCCCCCACCCCGGACACCTCGCCCGCGCGCAGCACGAACGCCCGCAGTACCCCGAAGGAGCGGACCAGCTCCGGCCGCGACCGCTCGCGGGCCCGTGCCGTCGCCGCCGCCTTCGCCAACGCCCGCGCCAACCGCGCCGCACGCCGGGGATGGGCGGCCCGCAGCCGTTCCCACGCCGCGTCCCGCGCGGCGGCCT
>DATMCA010000771.1:0-4138 GCA_035559015.1 Umezawaea sp.
CCGAGGATGTAGTTCAGCAGCGCGGACGCGGCGGTGAACAGGTCGGTGTCGGGCACGCCCAGCGCCCGGACCTGGCGTCCGAGGTGTTCGAAGACCCGCAGCACCGGTGACCTCCACGGGTCGCGGGCGAGGTGCGTGCCGATCCACGGGTGGGCGTCGATGGCGTCGAACACGCCGAGCGCGAGGGCCCGGACCGCTTCCTGCGGCGTCGCGCCGGCGGTGTCGGTGGTCATGGTGGAGGCGACGACGGCGTCGGTGGCGGCGCTGAGGAGCTCGTCCTTGTCCGTGACGTGCCAGTAGATCGCGCCGGGGCCGGTGACCAGGCGTTCGGCCAGCGCGCGGAACGTGAGCCCGCCCTCGCCCGCCGAGTCGAGGAGACCGATCGCGGCCTCGACGATGCGCTCGCGGGACAGCGGCTCCCCTCGCCGCCTCGCCCGTCGCTCCCCGGTGACCACCCGGACATCCTGGCACAGCCTGGAACGGCGTTCCGGCGGTGCCACGCGCCCGCACCGCCGGAACGCCCCCGATTAGCCGGTGACCGAGGCCGAGAAGTTCCCGACGGCCAGGCCCGTGCCGCCGTTCCACGGTTCGAACCCGGCCTGGACGCTGGTCAGGTACCAGGAATCGGTGATCGCGCCGCGTCCTCGCACGTCGTTGACGAAGTCGAGCACGCTGAACGACCACGACGTGATGGCCGACGGCGCGACGTAGGAGATGACGTTGTTGGCGCCGTTGCTCCCGCGCCACACCTGCCAACTCCGGCCGCCGACGGTCGCCGTGCCGGTGGCGCTGCCGATGGGCTGGATCGAGCCCTGGCGGTTGAACCAGATCATGATCTCCATCTGGTTCACGCCGGTGGTCTTGCGCGTGGGGTCGAGCCAGATGTCGTAGGAGGCGTTGTAGGTGCCCGAGGTGTAGCGGTAGTCGATGGACGACGTCGCGGACCGGATCCGGTTGACCTGCATCGGCAGGGTGGAGCCGGGGGAGCAGTTGCCGTAGTGGCAGCCGAGGAACACGGAGGGGTAGGACAGGGGAGCGCCGTTGGTCGGCGCCGACCCCTGCTGCGTGGTGATCTGGAACCCGGTCGACGTGACGTTGATGCACTGGGCGGCCGAGCTTCCCCACCGGTTGTTCTGGGCCACGTAGCGGCCCTGGACGGTGGTCGACCCGTACTGCTCGCAGATCGTCGTGTCGGCACTGGCCGGTCCGGCCGCGGTGGTCGTGCCGGCGATCAGCAGGCACGCCAGCGCGAAGGTGCGGAGGGCGGTTGGCATCGAACTCCTTCCGTAGAGTTCGCGGCGACGGTTCTGGGAGCGTTCCCAGAACCGTCCGGGTACCCCGCTCGGAGGGATCGCACTCCTACGACGTGGTTCGTGCTCCGGCCGGGGGCCGATGTCGCCCGCGTGCCGCGGCAGTTCGACGCCCTCTTCGCGCGTCGCCCCGTACCGTGGTCGTCGCTCGACCGGGCGGCCCGCGAACTGTTCCGGATCGAAACCGATCCCGGCTATCATCGAGGTCATGACCGCTTCGGCGTTCGCCAACCGCTCACCCGTCGACCAGCACCTGCTCCAGCGGATCGCGGCGCGTGACCGGGTTGGCGTCGAGTCCCTGGCCGCGCTGCCCGCGCACGAACTCGACCGGCTCCTACCGGGTGGCCGGGCCGCCTACCAGCACCGCGTCGAGGTGGCCGGTGCCCTGCTGACCCACCGCGGCATCGACCCGTCCTCCCCGGACTACCAGGCCGCCGCCGCGCAGGCCGACGACCTCCTGTCCCGAGTGGACCAGCTCGACGCGGGCCACGCCGCGTGACCTTGCCGCGCGCCCTGCTGCTCGACTCGACGTTCCTGATCGCCTACGAGAAAGAGCGCAACCCGCGCCTGGCGCAGGCCGTGGTGGTGCAGGCCATCACGACCGGCCGCCCGCTGATCGTGCCCGCGTTGTCGCTGCTGGTCGCCGGGACCCAACTGGACGGCCACCACCCGGACCTGTCCTGGGTGCTCAACGACCCCGCGGGCCCGGTGGACGTGCTGGCGCTGTCGGCGACCAACGCGCTGGAGACCGGTGAGCAGGCCGTCCGAACCGGATCACGGGACCTGGTCGCCCTGGAGGTGGCGCAGATCGTCGTGGAAGCCGCCGACAGCCCCATGGTCGTGATGACCTACGAGCCGATGCTCTACAAGGGATGCTCGGTGCGGGTCATGGACATGCGACCCCGGTAGCGCCGAACGTCCCCCGCCGCACGGGTGCGACGGGGGACGCGACCTCACCGCAGGTGCCGTTCGAAGAACCGGTTCCCGGCATCCCCTTCGAACCGCGGCACGCCCGTGTGGCCGCCCATGTTGGCGTGCAGCGTCTTCTCCTTGGAGCCGAAGGCGTCGAACAGGTCCAGCGCCACCTGCCGGTCGTTGCCCTCGTCGTCCCACTGCAACAGGACCTGGAGCGGGACGGTGACCTCCCGGGCCTCTTCGAGGATGGCGCGGGGCACGTAGCTCCCCGCGAACAGCAGGGCGGCGGCGATGCGCGGCTCGACCACCGCCAGCCGGACGCCGATGGAGATCACCCCGCCGGAGAACCCGACCGGGCCGGTGATCCCGGGCAGCGCGAGGAGCGCGTCCAGGGCCGTCCGCCATTCCGGGACCGCCTCGTCGACCAGCGGGAGGACGAGCCGGTCGACGATCTCGTCGGTGACCGGCTCACCCGCCTTCAACACCCGGTGCAGGTCGGCGCGGGCCTCGTCGGCGGCGGCGGAACCGGGCCGGTCACCGGCCCAGGGGAGTTCGATGGTGGCCGTCGCGTACCCCTGAGCCGCGGTGTGCCGGGCACGGGCCGCCAGTCGGGGGTACATCCCGGCCAGCCCACCGGGGTGGCCCATCAGGATCAGCGGGACCGATGCGGAGGCGGATCCGGGCGTCCACAGGAAGCCGGGGATCTCGCCGAGGGTGAACGCGCGTTCGAGGACACCGTCGTCGAAGCGCTGTTCGGAGGTGAACTTCATGGTCGTGCCTTTCGGGAGTGCTCGTGAACGGCGCTCCCGGACGACCTATCGCCCGACCATGACTCCTGAGGGGAGCACCCATGTCGCTGCGGTCACGGGTACCACCTCCTCGTTCTCTCGCACGGCCACCGGAAAAGTAGCAGCGGTGACCGTGATCGCCAACCGGTTATCGCCCGACGGTGTCGTAGAGCGGTACGGGGAACCGGGTGGCCGTGGTCTCGAAGGCCCGCTGCTCGGCCGCGCGCCGCTCGGTGAAGTCGAGGGACGCGGTGGGGCCGAAGCCGACCTCCGGTCGCGTGCCGTCGAGCAGCGGGAAGACGGTGTCGCAGAACTCGTCCGGGTCGGCGCCGTGCGCCTGTCCGGGACCGGCGAGCGCGGTGGCCACCGCGGGCGGGATCAGCTCGACGACCCGGCAGGAGGTGGCCTTGAGGGCGTGGCGCTGGTTGACCGTGTAGCTGTGCAGGGCTGCCTTGGCGGCGCTGTAGAGCGGGGCGAAGGGCTGGGGCGAGAACGCTCCGCCGGACGTGACGTTGACCAGCACGCTGGGACGGCCGTGGGCGAGCATCGTCGGGACGAGCAGCCGCCCGAGGTGGACCGGCGCGGCCAGCAGGACGTCGATCTCGTGCTGCGCCTCGGTCCACTCGGAACGGTCCGAGGCGATGCCCACGCGCCGCTGGATCCCCGCGTTGTTGATCAGCACGTCCAGGTCCGGCATGACGTGTCCGACGTGGTCGGCGAGGCGCTGGCGCTCGTGCGGGACACCGGTGTCGTTCACGAAGGTCTCGATGCCGGGGACGTGGTCCGCCACCGCGGCGAGCCGGTCGGCGTCCCGCCCGGTGACCATGACCCGGTGTCCGGCGGCGCGGTACCGGCGGGCCAGCCCGAGACCGATGCCCGCGCTGCCGCCGGTGATGAGGACGGAGGATGTTGTCATGTAAACAAGGTTGCCACGTCTTTGTTTACCTGGCAACTCAGCGGGTAGTGTGGCGTGCGTGACCCACCCGCTCGACTCGACCGAGATGGCGCGCTGGACGGCGTGGAAACGCGCCCACGACACCGTGCTGGAGGCCGTCGGGGCCGAGATCCGCCGCGCGGCGGGCATCTCGGTGGCCGACTTCTCGGTGCTGTCCCGCGTCGTCGAGA